>CAJXVQ010000222.1 GCA_913060685.1 uncultured Verrucomicrobiales bacterium | reverse complement strand
GAGATCAGCCTCGGTCTCGTGGGCTCGGAGATGTGTATAAGAGACAGCTCCCGCAGGAACCGCACTTAAAACAGACAACAAGATCAATCGTCGAAACATCGCGGAACATACTGGCACGGCATCGCTCACGTTTCAATTAGGACGATTCAAAATTTACACTTTGACTAATCAAAGTCTCGATGCCATTTTCCGCCCATGAACAAGTTGTTTTCCCTCCTTCCCGCCCTCTTTCTGGCGGCAGCCTGCACCAAAAAGGATGAAGCGGCCAAAACCGATGGAACCGTTGTTGCCACCGTGGGTATGATTGGCGATGTCGCCCGCGAGATCGCCGGAGATCAACTTGAGGTTACCAATTTGATCGGTGAAGGAATCGACCCTCACAGCTACCAATCGAGCAAAACTGAAATCGACCGTATCCAAAAGGCCGGACTCGTTCTCTACAATGGCCTCTTTCTTGAAGGCAAAATGGGCTCGATTCTCGAAAACCGAAAAGAAAAGGGCAATCCCGTCGTCGCCGTCGCCGAGGGCCTCGACGAGGTCCCGCTCATTGGAGACGGCGATCATCCCGATCCCCACCTTTGGATGGACGTCTCGATTTGGTCTAAAGTCGCCGGTCAAATCAGTGCCGAGCTGACTGCGTTCGATCAGGACAATGCCAACCTCTACCAGGAGCGCCTTACCCAGTATCAGAAAAAACTCAACGACCTCCACACATACGCGCTCATGGTCTTCCCCTCTATTCCGCCGAACCAAAGAGTCCTCGTCACGGCACATGACGCCTTCTCCTATCTCGGTCGCGTTTATGGCATCGAGGTCCGCGGAATCCAAGGCATCTCCACTGATTCCGAAGCTGGCACCAAGGACATCAACGACCTCGTTAACTATCTTGTGGAGAAAAAGATTCCGGCCATTTTTGTCGAAACCTCCGTCTCTGAGAAATCTGTCAAAGCGGTCATTGAGGGAGCCAAACGACAAGGTCACACCGTCAAAATCGGAGGAAAACTCTTTTCCGATGCCATGGGCCCCACCGGCACTTACGAAGGCACCTACATTGGCATGATGGATCACAACATCACCACCATCGTAAACTCTCTTGGCGGCAGTGCCCCCGAGAGCGGATTCCAGAACAAACTCAACGACTAATATGCGCCCTGAACATCCACCCGAGTTCCCCCTCGCCGTTCACGATCTCACGGTGGCCTACCACCGTAAGCCGGTCCTTTGGGATGTCGAACTCAACATTCCCGAGGGAACCTTGGCCGGAATTGTAGGCCCAAATGGTGCCGGTAAATCCACCCTCCTCAAAGCTTGCCTCGACCTCATCCCCAAGACCTCGGGCGAAGCTCTGATCTATGGGAAGCCATACGCCGAACAACGCGACCTCATCGCTTACGTTCCCCAACGAGAAAGCGTCGACTGGGATTTCCCCGTCAGCGCGCTCGACGTCGTCACCATGGGCACCTACCGCAAACTCGGCTGGTTCAAACGCATCGGGCCAACTCAAAAAAAGCAAGCCCTCGAAGCGCTCGAACAAGTCGGCATCGGCCACTTTGCCAACCGCCAAATTTCACAACTTTCGGGAGGTCAACAGCAGCGGGTTTTCCTCGCCCGGGCACTCGTTCAGGACGCCCAAATCTACTTCATGGACGAGCCCTTCGCCGCCGTTGATGCCGCCACCGAACAAGCCATCATTGAACTCCTCCAAAGCCTCAACGCTCGAGGCAAAACCGTCCTCTGCGTCCACCACGATCTCGCCACCGTCTCGCGCTACTTTGACCACCTCGTCCTACTCAATATGCGCGTCGTTGCCAGCGGCCCCACTGCGGAAACCTTCACTCGCGAAAATCTCCAAAAAACCTACGGAGGAAAACTCAACCTGCTCGATGACGTCGCGCAGGCTCTCAAAAACGTCGGCCGCCACGAATCACCATGACCTGGGAGCTCCTCCGCGACACCCTCTTGCTCGAATACCACAACACCCGTCTCGTGGTCCTGGGGGTTGCCGCTCTTGGGGCCACCGCCGGACTCGTCGGGAGCTTCCTTCTCCTTCGGAAACAATCCCTCCTCGGCGACGCTCTCTCGCACGCCACCCTCCCCGGCATTGGCATCGCCTTCGCCATCATGACCGCGTTGGGATTCAGTGGTAAAAGCCTCCCCGGACTCCTCCTCGGAGCCACCATCACCGGACTCCTCGGCGTCCTCCTCGTTCTCGCCATCCGGAGCACCACCCGCCTCAAGGATGATGCTGCCATGGGGATCGTCCTTTCCGTCTTCTTCGGACTCGGCGTCGCCATTCTTAAAATGACCGAAAAGATCCCGGGCGTCAGCGCTGCCGGACTCGAAGGTTTCATCTACGGAAAAACCGCTTCCATGGTCTGGTCGGACCTCTTCCTCATCATCGGAGTCCTTGCCGTCACCACCACCATCACAATCTGCCTTCTGAAGGAACTCACTCTCCTTTGTTTTGATGCCAATTTTGCCTCGACCCAGGGATGGCCCGTCCTCGTGCTCGACATCATCCTCATGGCCCTCGTCACTGCGGTAACCGTGGTGGGACTCCAGGCTGTCGGACTCATTCTCATCATCGCTTTCCTCATCACCCCGCCTACCGCTGCCCGATTTTGGACCAACCGGCTGGGCTCTATGCTTTTCCTCTCCGCCATCATCGGAGCGATCTCAGGCTGGCTTGGAGCCTCCATCTCGGCCCTTTATTCCAACCTCCCCGCCGGTGCCATTATCGTCATCACCGCCGCCGTCATCTTTCTCGTCAGCATGATTTTTGGCACGGCCCGTGGTGTTTTACCCCGCTACCTCCGCCACCTCAAACTCCAGAAAAAAGTAGGTCGCCAACACCTCCTCCGCGCCACTTACGAGATCCTCGAAAACTCACAGGACAACACCCCGCTTAAAAACCTCCCCATCGCCATGGGGCTCCTCCGCAAGCACCGCTACTGGGCAAAGGGCGAACTTTCAAAACTCATCCGCCAGGCACGCGCCGAAGATCACATCGAACGCCAACCCTCCGGCGAACTCCGTCTCTCCGAATCCGGCTTTGGCGAAGCCTCCCGCATCACCCGTAATCACCGCCTCTGGGAGCTCTACCTCATCCGGCACGCCGACATCGCCCCTAGTCACGTCGATCGCGACGCCGACATGGTCGAGCACCTCCTCGGTGCCGAAATCGTCCACCAACTCGAAGCCGAACTCGAACTCTCCAAGCCCACCATCGAGTCCCCGCACGCCATCTAGCAAGAATCGTAGCCGAAAGCTCCAGCTTTCGGCTCAAGCTTCATCATGAAAAAACACTTCATCATCCCACCTCTCCTCATCGCCAACCTCCTTGCCGGATCTCCAGAAAAACCCTGCATTGAAACTTCCGGTCTATGGTCGGGCGACGCCGTTGTTACAAGACAAGACATCGACAAGATTCTTAACAGTCCCAGCAGCAACCAAGAGGTCATTGGGACAGTGGATCCTGCCAACATCCCCGGAATCCCAATGGCCCCCGCAAAAAGCGTCTCTGAATTTCTCTCAGGAAAACATACCGGAGTCGATAAAACCCAATACAACCTCTTCAACCCCACTCCCAATCACCTTCTTCGCGGACTCTCCCCCGACCGACCCGACGCCACCGAATCCCCCATCACGGTCGATGCCGGCCGCTACCAGATTGAGGCCTCCCTTTTCGACTACCGACGCGACAGGGGCGTGGAAACATTCACCTATGGCCAGATCAATATGAAGGCCGGCCTGACCCACAACATCGATCTCCAAGCGGTCATCGATGTCCGCTCGGAAACCGCCGGCGACTGGACCACCTTCGGCGATCTCACCCTCCGTCTCAAATACAACCTCTGGGGCAACGATGGTGGAGACACCGCCCTCGCCATCATGCCCTACGTCATCGCCCCCAACCGCAGCGATGAATGGGAAGGCGGCATCATCATCCCCTGGGCCACCGACCTCACCGATGAGCTCAGTTTGGGACTTCAGGGGCAGTTTGATTTCGTTCATGACGGCAATGATCACGAGACCGAATTTCTTTTCACCGCGGTCCTCGGCTATCCCCTCATTGGAAATCTCGGCGGCTACACTGAGTACATCGGCGTCATCGCCGAGGACCGCTACGAGTCCTACTATTCCGGCGGCCTCACCTACGAGATCAACGAAAACTTCGTCCTCGACGCCGGCGTCCAAGTCGGTCTCAACAGCAGCTCCGAAGACTTCGGCCTCTTCACCGGCTTCACCAAACGCTTCTAGAAAACCAAACCTTCATCCTTACTTTTTAAGCCTTAGCAATGTCCTGGACCGCAAACGATTTCCACATCATCCTCGTCGGAGGATTGTGCGCGATGGCCTGCGCCCTTCCCGGGACCTTTCTCCTCCTCCGCCGCATGAGCATGATGGGCGATGCCATCAGCCACGCCGTCCTCCCCGGCCTTGCCATCGCCTTCCTTATCTCCGGTTCCCGGGCCAACATCTGGATGTTCCTCGGAGCCGCCATTGCCGGGGTCTTAACCGCCCTCTTCACCCAATGGATCACCCGCTTTGGCAAAGTCGAACGCGGGGCCGCCATGGGCATCGTCTTCACAACTCTCTTTGCCGTCGGACTCGTCCTCATTCGCAAAGCAGCCGACCACGTCGATCTCGACGCCGGCTGCGTTCTCTACGGAGCCCTCGAACTCACGCCACTCAATCTCGTCACCCTTTTTGAAAACGACACCTACATTATCGAGATTCCCCGCGCCGCCCTCGTCATTGGAGCAACGCTCCTCTTTAACATCATCGTCATCGCCCTCTTTTTCAAAGAGTTCACGATGGCCTCCTTCGACCCCAGCCTCGCCGAGACGCAAGGCTTCCGGCCCCGCCTCATGCACTACCTCCTCATGACCATGGTCGCCGTCACCACCGTGGCCGCCTTCGAAGCCGTCGGCTCCATCATTGTCATCGCCATGCTCATCGTCCCGCCTGCGACAGCCTACCTTCTCACCCGCAAGCTCTCCGTCCTCATCGCGGTCAGCCTCATCGTAGCCGTCCTCTCCGCTGTCCTCGGTCAAGTTGCCTCACATCTCCCCCCGCTTCTCGGCCTCCCTGACACAACAAGCTCCGGCATGATCGCGACCGCCTCCGGTTTTCTCTTCCTCCTCGCCTGGCTCTTTGGACCGGAAGGTTTAATCCGCAGAAACAGTGGGGAATTAGAAGAGCCGGCCGACGCGCGCTAACGACTCATCACAGACTTCACCGCACAGACTAAAAACGCCAACTCTTCATCACTCACCGACAGCGGTGGCATGAGAACGATGGTGTTTAAAATCGGACGAGTTAAAACACCCTCCTCCCGGAGCCTTCGACAAAATTTCCGACCGCATCCCTCGATATCAAATCCGATCACCAAGCCAACCCGACGAATCTCCAGGACACCCGGCAATTTTAAAAGAGCCGACTCAAGGAAGGCCCCTTTCCGATCAACGTTTTCCAGAGTCTTCTCCGTTTCAAACAGGGAAAGATTCGCCAGAGCAACCGCGCAACCAAGCGCATTGCCGGTATAGCTGTGACCATAGTAAAAGGTTCGATCAGGCCCCTTGAAACCCTCGTAGATCTCACTCGTCGTGAGAGTCACTGCCAGCGGCAGCGTTCCTCCGGTAAGCCCTTTCGCGAGACACAGAAAATCAGGAACGACCTCTTCCTTCTGACACGCAAACATCGCACCGGTTCTCCCAAAACCTGTCATAACTTCATCAAGGATGAGGTGAATGCCATTTCTCTCCGACCATTGCCGCAATTCCGAGAGCATGCCTTTTGGCCACGGACGCATCTGGTTCACTCCTTGGATCAGAGGTTCGATCACGACTGCCGAGGCCGTATCCACCACGACCGCCGGAAGGGCCTGTAAATCCTCCAAACCGGACACTCGATAAACCTGCAAACCGCATTCTCCGTATCCTTTGATGAAGCGAGAGACCCCACCCACCGAAGCAGCCCCGAGAGTATCTCCGTGATATGCGTTCTCAAAAGCAATGATCCCGGTCCGTTCTTCCTGTCCGTTTTGCTGACGCCACTGGAGTGACATTTTAAAGGCCACCTCGAGCGCCGTGGAGCCATCGTCCGAAAAAAAACAACGCTCCAGAGCTCCCGGAAAAAACGCACAGAGCTTTTCGGCGAGTTCGCTGGCCTTATCGTTCGCCAGCCCAAGATACGAACTATGGCAAAGCGTCGCCGCCTGCCGCTGGATCGCCTCCACAATGACCGGGTGGCTATGGCCGTGGATATTGGTCCAGATGCTCGAATTGGCATCGAGGTAGCGTCGGCCTTCGGTATCAATGAGCCAACTCCCCTCGCCTTTCTGAATCACCAGCGGTTCTTCGCCTTCCCAGATTTCCTGATCGGTGAAAGGATGCCAGGCGTGGGCGTGATCAGCCTCAGCCCACTTATTTCGGGGGACCTTCATTTGCCTTACCGAGCATTTTATCGACCTTCGCGACAAGGTTCCACGCACACCGCTTACGCTGGTATTTCCGCCAGAGAATATCCCGAAGGGCCTCCCAATCCTCTTTCGAAGGTGGGTTCAGCCTTTCCCAGCTATCCTCCTCCTTCGCCTTTGTGTAGAGTTCAAAGCGGCCACCATGGTAGTTGGCCCTCCAATACCGGATCTCCTCCCCTTCCTGTTCGCGCCATTGGTGCCTCGTCATGGGAACAGTCTTTTCCCGATGTCACTAAAATCCAACTTTGAATTTTGAGATTCGCGATTCTCACCGTCTCTTCGAGGCGGACCTCGCCCGCGCCCCGGTTTTGTTTTCATGATTGGCCGGATCACCCAAACTTACTATGAACCCAGTAATCACACGCTCCTTGATTCTCATATGTGGAAATGGACCCCTTCCCCCCGGGCCTTCGGCTCTCGCTTTCTTGACTTCCTTTACCCTGCCTTCTGTGAGCTCTGCAAAGCTCCCCTGGCCCGGGGAGGCTCACTTTGCGAGGATTGCTCGGATCAACTCCCCCGCATTAAAGCCCCCTTTTGCGGGAACTGCGGTGAAGTCTTTGACGGCCGTCTTGACGAGGAATTCCGTTGTCAAAACTGTCTTGGGCTTTCCCATGATTTCGACTTCGCCAGAGCATCCCTCAAGGGACTGGAAACCTCCTTTCATCTTGTCCACGCTGTCAAATACCGCCGCCAGTTTTTTCTGGCTCGCGACCTCGCTCGTTTCATGCAGCAAACCCTCGAGGAAGACGAACGATTTCAGGACTATCGCGATGCCGTCCTGGTCCCGGTTCCGCTGCACTGGCGGCGTCAGCAATGGCGGCAGGGCAATCAAGCTTATGAGCTCTCCCGGGAACTCTCCAAAATAAGTGGTCTCGCCCATTGCGACTCACTCCAGCGGGTCCGCTCCACGCAAACCCAGACCAAGCTCAATCGTAAGCAGCGCCTCTCGAATCTTCGCGGAGCTTTCCGGGTCAAAAGACGCTATCTGAAAGAACTCCGCGGAAAACGGATCATCCTCATCGATGACGTCTTCACCACTGGAGCCACCGCCCACGAATGCACCCGCATTCTCCGACATGAGGCCTTCACCTCAAAGGTCGCCATCCTCACTCTTGTGCGAGGATAGAGTTCGCTTGCCAACTTCTAAAACCAAGAGAAACTATCGCTATGCAACGGCGATCCTTCCTTACCGCATCGGGCGCAGCTCTCGGCTTTTTTGGACTTCAAAAATATCTCACGGCAGCCGAGCCATCGCGGGTCATTTCACCCTACGGAGCACTCGTGGCAGATCCCGACGGCATCCTCGATCTCCCAAAGGGATTTGAATACCAGATTATCTCCCGGAGTGGCTTAAAGATGGACGACGGCCTCCAGGTCCCCGGAATGCCTGATGGCATGGCTTGCTTCGAGGGGAAAGGAAATGAAGTCATTTTGGTCCGCAATCACGAACTCGGAGTCACCTCTCAAAACATGAGCCCGTTTCCAAATAACAAGGTCCCACCCTCTTTCAACAAATCAAAATCCTACGATCATGGTGGGAAAGGAGAAGTCCCGCACATTGGCGGCACCTCCACCGTGGTCTATGACATGAAGAAGAAAAAGGTGGTGAAGGAGTTCCTTTCACTCGTAGGGACTGATCGTAACTGTGCCGGCGGCGCCATGCCCTGGGGATCGTGGATCACTTGCGAGGAACCCGGTGATCTGACCAGCGAACGCGGAAAGCTCCATGGATATTGTTTTGAAGTGAAGGCCAGCGACGACGGCAAGCTCCAGAAAGCAGTCCCTCTCAAGAAGCTGGGCCGCTACCGCCACGAAGCGGTCGCAGCCGACCCGCGAACCGGCATCATTTACCTGACCGAGGATATGAATGACGGCCTTCTCTATCGTTTCATCCCAAAAACAAAGGGTGACCTTCATGACGGCCGACTCCAGGCTCTTGTCATCGAAGGTAGTCCTTCCGCCGACCTCCGCAACTATCGCGGGGGCCGGGACACGATCAAGGAAGGCGTCGAAATGAAAGTCAACTGGATCGATGTCGACGACTACGAATCCCCGGCCAATGACATGCGCTACCAAGGGTTTAAAAATGGAGCGGCCCGCTTTGCCCGTGGAGAGGGAATTCAGTATACCGATGGCTCTTTTTACATCTGCTGCACCGACGGCGGCCCAAACAGTCAGGGACAGATCTACTGTCTCACTCCTGGCAAGACCGACATCCTCTCCCTTTTTCTCCAACCAACTTCAAATGATCTCCTCACGAACGGAGATAACCTCTGCGCCGCACCCTGGGGAGACCTCGTCATCTGCGAAGACCTCGTCGCCGAGCACAAGGGAAACGTCCCCCACCTCCGCGGAATTACCCCCGATGGGAAAATCTACACCTTGGGCAGGAATGCTAAAAGTGCCTCTGAATTTGCAGGCTCCTGCTTCTCACCGGATGGGGCCATCCTCTTTGTAAACATGCAAGGTGATGGCTTGACCCTCGCCATCACCGGACCTTGGCAGAACCGCGCTTGAACCCTTCCCACTGTGAACTATCGCGAGGCCATCGACTGGCTCTACTCCACCCAGACCTTCGGGATCAAACTGGGTCTGGAAGCTCCCACCCGACTCCTGCGGGAGTTTCTTGCCTTTCCGTCTCATCGCACCAAGGTCATCCACGTCGCAGGAACCAACGGTAAGGGATCGACCTGTGCCATGATCGATTCCCTCGGTCAGGGACTCGCGCTACGGTGCGGACTTTTCACCTCGCCCCACTTGATCGACTTCCGCGAGCGGGTCCGTGTGAACGGAATCGAAATCAGCGAAGAAAAAACCGCAACATTCCTCACCGAGCTTCGTGAAATGGTCGCTGATTGGGAAGATCACCCCACCTTCTTCGAACTCACTCTCGCACTCGGCATGAGGCACTTCCGTGACTCCGAATGTGATCTTGTGGTCTTGGAAACCGGCATGGGTGGCCGACTCGATGCCACCACCGCCGTCCCTGCCGATGTTTGTGTCCTCACTCCCATCGCGCTGGATCACACGAAGTGGCTCGGCTCCACGCTCGGTGAGATCGCGCGCGAAAAAGCCGCGATCGCAGTACACGGCAAGCCCTTCCTGTCCGCCCCCCAGGAGCCCGAAGCAGAAAAGGCGATCCGCCAGGTCACCAACCAAACCCAGGCCCCGCTCGAGTTCGTCAAAGCGCCTCTCCTCGGATACTCGCTCGCCCTCCCCGGCCCGCACCAGAAACTCAATGCCGCACTGGCGTGCGAAGCCATGTTTGCTGCCGGCTATCACCTCACCTTCGACAATGTCCAGCACTCCCTTCAGCATGTGCAATGGCCTGGACGCTTCGAGCGTATCAACGACAAGCTCATCCTCGATGCCGCCCATAATCCTCACGCCGCTCTCGCCCTCATCGAGACTTGGCGCCTGGAATACCCGGAACAAAAAGCCGCCATCATCTATGGAGCCGTGGAAGATAAATCAACGACCGAAGTCCTCGCCGAGCTCTCCAAAATTGCTGCGGAATTTCACTTCGTCCCGGTCAACTCACCCCGCAGCCTGCCGCCGGAGGATCACAAGGTCGATCTCCCCTATACCTGTCTCTTA
>CAJXVQ010000221.1 GCA_913060685.1 uncultured Verrucomicrobiales bacterium | reverse complement strand
CGAGATCAGCCTCGGTCTCGTGGGCTCGGAGATGTGTATAAGAGACAGGTCCCTTGACTCCGGGGATGCGGTAGTGATTGGCGAGGCGTTCGTTGAGGACGGTGAAGTCGGAGTCGATGAAGTTGGAGACGGAGAGATCTTTTTTGAGCACGTGGCGGAAGAAGCCCTCGGTCTCGCGAACCATGGATTCCTGCAGCATGGGATCGAACTCGGGGTAGAGCTTGGTGGAGGGGGAGGTGAATTCGATCTCGCGGAGGCCGAGCCATTGGCCGGTGAAGTTTTTGATGAAGCGTTCGTGTTTGGGGGAGTTGAGCATGCGCTCGACCTGGGTGTGGCGGACTTTGGGGTCGGAGAGTTTTCCCTGGGCGGCGAGGTCGAGGAGTTCCCGGTCGGGCATGGAGGACCAGAGAAAATAGGAGAGCTTGGAGGCGAGGGTGTAGTCGTCGGGTTCTTCTACACGATTGAGGAGGAGGAATTGCGGGGTGCAGAGGACGGCGGTGACGCCGGCGCGGACAGCTTGCTCGAAGGTGCGGCCTTTGGCGAGGCGGTCGAGGGTGAGCTTGACGAAAGGGTCGGCGGTTTCTTTGCTGACGGGACGGCGGAAGGCGCGGGGGATGAAGGTGCGGATGATGCGTTCGGCATCGATTGCGGGGGTGGTGGAGGCGATGTCGTGGTTTTTTACGCCTTTACGATGGCGCATCCAGATGGGGGTGCCGGGTTCGAGGGTAATGGAGGAAGGATTTCCAAAGAGGGATTTTTGAGGGACGGACGGGAAGGCCTGGTCGAGGGGGCCATGGGTCTCGGCCCAGACCACGCCGATGCCGGGTTGCTTCTCGTGCTTGTCGCGCCAGGTCACGTGGTCGGGATAAACCCAGGGGACGATGTGGAGGGTTTCGGCTTCTGCGAGGAAGGATTCGAATTCGATAATGCGGGGATTTTCGGGAGTGCCGGTGACATCGAACATGCCCATGAAGCGGCGCTTGCCGGGGCCAAAGAGCGGTCCGACGTAGATGGCGGCGGCGAGGGTGCGTTCGCCGGGATCGTGCGGCCAAACGGCGATGCGGCATCGGTAGCGGCCGTCTTCGATGGGGTGGGCTTCGTCGATGCGGACGAGCGGCCAACCGGGTGTGAATTTGACGAAGGAGTTGCTGACTTGAATGACGCCACCTTTCTTTTTGGCGAAGGAGTCGAGGTTGTCCTTGTTGTTGATGACGACGGCGCGGCGGGTGGCGGAAGGGAGCGGCGGGATGCGACGGATGGTGGATTCGAAGGCCGTGTCGGCAGCTTCGAGGTAGCGCTCCATGAGGATGGAGGAGAGGCTGAGTCCATCGGCAACGTTGTCGAAGCCTTGGACTTTGCCGTCCTCGGGGAGGAGATCGGCGAGGGGGGTGTCGATACCGAGGAGGTCCTGAATCGTCAGTTCGTATTCAATACGGTTGAGGCGGCGAAGGGCGATGGGGGGCTCGGTGGTTTTAAGGAGGGTGGCGGTGAGGGAGGTGATGGTCTTTTTTAACTCCGCGGCATCAGGGCGGGGTTCCTTTTTGGGAGGCATATCGCCGTTTTCGAGGACTTCGAGGACGAGATGCCAGTCGTCGGAATCGGAAGCGAGGGTGTCGAGGCGGAGCTCACCTTTTTGCTTCTCGGGACCATGGCATTTGAAGCAATGGTCCTTGAAAAAGGCCTGCGTGGAAGCGCTCGCGAAGGTGAGTGAGGCGAGGAGGAGGAGAATGGCGCGGGCCATGGGCATGAAGATATTACTAGGGGAAATTCGAAATCCGTTCAAATGCGGAGTCGATTGTGTTAGTTGGAGAGTCGATGAAAACTCTCACTCTTTCTGTTCTTCTTGTGGTGCCTTCGTTTGCTTTGCCGGAGGCGGTTTTTAAAGCGCAGGTGATTGATGATAAGATCACGGTGGGATACGGGCTTGCGGTGGCAGATCTCGATGGAGATGGAAAGGTCGACATTCTCCTGGCGGACTCGGATCGCACGGTAGCCTATCGGGGGCCGGACTGGGTGAAGAGTGAGCTGACGGGTAATCTGACGAAGAAGGATCACGTGTGTCTCTGCGCCAAGGACATCACGGGAGATGGCAAGGCCGAGGTTGCGGTGGGGGCGGAGTGGAATCCGGGCGATACCAGGAACAGCGGAGCGGTCTTTTCCTTGAACGGCTCGGCGGATTGCTTTGCGCCCAGATCAACGAAGAAGCTGCATCACGAGCCAACGGTGCACCGGATGCACTGGGTGGCGGAGAAGGGGAATGGTCATTTTCTGGCGGTGCTGCCCCTGCATGGGCCCGGGAATAAGAATGCCGAAGGCGAGGGGATTAACTTTTTGGGATATCGGCCCCAGAAGGATTGGCAGACTTTCTTGATTCACAAGGGGTTTCACCTCGCTCACAACTTCGATCCGGTGACGTGGGATGATTCGGGGAATGAGAGTATTTTGGTGGCCTGCAAAGAAGGGGTGCATTTGCTCTATCCGGCGGATGGGAAGAAATGGTCGGCGAGGTCAATGACAGAGAAGGGTGCGGGCGAGGTGAGGATCGGGAAGCTCCCGAACGGGAAACGATTCATCACCACGATCGAGCCAATGCACGGAAATGAGGTCGTCATTAACCCGGAGGAAACGCGCGGGCTGTGGTCGAAGAAGCGGGTGGTGATCGATGACGGTTTGAAGCAGGGGCACGCCTTGGTGACGGGAGATTTTCTAGGGCTGGGGTATGATCAGGTGGTGGCGGGTTGGCGGCAGCCGGCCGGAGAGGAGAAAAAGGTGGGCTTGCGGCTCTATGTCCCGGTGAACCAGGAGGGCACCGAGTGGAAAATGCACGCCGTCATTGATGATAACACAATGGCTTGCGAGGATCTCAAGGCGGCGGATTTGAATGGCGATGGGAAGCTCGATCTCGTCGCGGCGGGCCGGGCGACCAAGAATGTCGTCATTTACTGGAATCAATCGGCCAAGGCGTCGAAATGATGACAACCCGGCCGGGTGGGCATCGTATACATTTCCTACACTATGAAACGTCGACATATTTTGCGCTCTTCAGCCTTTGCGGGCACCTATTCTCTTCTCTCTCCCTTTGCGCGTGCCGCCGGCGCGAATGGCGAACTCCGGGTGGTGGTCATCGGGGTCAAAGGCCGGGGTTCCAGCCATATTAATGCGGTGCTTTCCCATAAAAAGGCCCGCTTGGTGGGGCTGTGCGACATCGATTCCGACCAGCTCAAGCGACGGGTCACCGAAATGGAGAAGCGGCACAAACTCACGGGATTGAAGACTTACAAAGATTATCGCAAAGTCTGTGAAGATCCTGATGTTGATGCCGTGTGTATCGCGACCTCGAATCACACCCACACGGTCATCGCGCTGACTGCAGCGGCTCATGGGAAGCATGCCTATACCGAGAAGCCGGTTTCGCACAATGTGTGGGAGGGGCAGAAGCTGGCTGATGGTCAGAAGAAATATGGCACTATCATCGCGCACGGTTTTCAACGTCGATCCGAGACCTGTTGGGCCGAGGCCTTTGCGTGGCTCAAGGACGGGAATCTTGGGAAGCTGACCCTGGCGCGCGGATTTTGTTATAAGCCCCGGAAATCGATTGGGAAATTGGCGGCACCGGTCGAAGCTCCCAAGACCGTCGATTATGATCTCTGGTCGGGCCCGCGGAAGATGCTCCCGATTCGCCGGAAACAGTTTCACTATGACTGGCACTGGCAGTCACCCTATGGGAATGGCGACCTCGGAAACCAGGGGCCGCATCAGCTGGATGTTTGTCGCTGGGCCCTTGATGATCCCATGGAGCTGCCGCCCGCCGTTCTGAGCATCGGGGGCCGCTACGGGTATGACGATGATGGTGATACCGCGAACACGCAAATTCTTTATGTTGATCACAAGCCGGCGCCGATTCTTTTTGAAGTACGAGGTTTGCCTAAGAAGGATCTCGATTGGAAACACGGCATGCCGAATTATCGTGGTGTGACGATTGGTAACGTTATCGAATATGAGGGCGGATCGCTTTTGGGAGGCCATGGCGCCAGCTGTAAGGTTGTCGATCAGGACGGCAAGCTGGTGAAGGAATTCAAGGGTGGTCAGAACCATATCCACAACTTTTTCGAAGCGTGTCTTACCGGGAAGCAGAATCCGATTCACAATGCCGAGAACGGTCATCATTCCGCCGCTTTGGCTCACATTGGTGCCCATGCGCTTTCGCTTGGGAAAGAGCTTCCGGCCGAGCAGATCAAGGCTTCTCTCAAGGGGAAGAGCCAGGTTGCCGATGCCGTCGACCGCATGATGGTTCACTTTGAGGCCAATGGAATTGGGGCGACCAATCCCGGTCTTGGTGCTCCGCTGACAACGGACGGTAAGGCCTTTACCGGGGAATTTGCAGCAGCGGCCACAAAGTTGGATCGCGAGCACTATCGGAAAGGTCACACCCTTCCGAATGCCTAATCTGCAGCGCAGGGATTACCTGCCGTCCTGATAGAGGGCGGCAAGCTCCGTGAGCGTTTTCATGGTATAGAATTTCCAGCGGGCTTCCGAATAATTACCGCTCCGGCATTCTTGTGAGAGTGCGATCAGGATCTCCTCTCCAAATTTGCCGACAACCCACTCGAGGAAGGCCGCCGATTCGGGGCCACCCTTCTTATAGTTGGGTTTTGCGGGTTCTTTCGGAAAGTCGCCAAGGAGTCTGGAAGTGATCCCGGTTGAAAGCCACAAGGGGGCGCTCACAGGGTATTTTTGTAATCTGGGAATGAGGCGTTTGAGCATCCATCGGCGTGTTTTTTCAGGGGAAGCCTGCCCGGGTTCGCCGGGCTGGATTTCAAAGTCGCGGGGAGTGTCGGGGTAGTGGGCTGTTCCGACCCTGACGGCGAGCTGCAGCCATTCCTCGAAGAAAATCCGGCGGGCGAGATGCACTTCATCGCGAAGCTCCGGGTGCCCCTGGAAATTGGCTCGAAAGGTCAGCTTGATCTTCTTTTTGCTAAAGGGGAGTTCCACCTCGCGGCTTTCTTCGTGGACGGGGGCGAGGAGAGGCACGGACAATGCGATTTCCCCCATGATCAAAGCGGCGTCTTGAGCCCCGGTCGCGCGGATTCGGACAAAGCGGGTCTTATCCGGGATGGGAGCAGTCACGGCTCCGTTGAAGAAAGAACCTCCGGTAGCCCACTCGGTGCCATCGGTGGAAAATTCAAGGACTCCGGTTTCGAGAGTGCCTTCGACGATATCTGTTTGCCCGGTAGCGACGGAGAGATTGCCGGTGGCCGGCCACGGGAATTCCATCGTGAGGTGATCCCCTTCCGCCAGGCCACCTGCAGACCAGAAGAAGGTATCGTTCCTGCCATCGAATATCATGAGCGGGGGATGACCCTCGCGGGCATCGATCGATGAAGTTACGATCGTATTGTTGAGGGCTTGTCTGGCGGGTGGATCGTAAGCTTTGGAGGCTGTCACTTCACCCAGTCGGTAGCGTTTGTCGAGGGTGTCGAGACGGCTCCGAAAGTCCTCGTACTTGAGTAAGGAAGCTGGTAGCCAGGTGACTTCTGCGAAGGCCGCTATCCTGGGGAAGACAAGATATTGAAGTTTGCCAAACTCGGGAACATAGCGGGTGCGAAGAGTGGCTTGGGCGATGTTTCCTGGTTTAAGTTGGTAGACTTGATGAACGGGATTGAACCCTTCCTCGGCCTGGAGTTTTGCGGCGATCAGGAGTTCGGATTCCTTGGGGCGGGGGTAGACCGAGAAGTCGGTGGTGGGGATCTTGCCGGGGAGGAAGAGGTTCTTCTTTTGCTTCGCGAGGATCGTCTTGAGTTTTCCGTGGAAGGCGGAGTCACGGCTTTCAAGGCGGATCGATTTGGCGGGGAAGATGGTGGCGACTTCGGCGAAGAGGGTTTCGAGAAACTTGAGCGAGGCGTCATTCTTCAAAATGCCGACCTTGCGGTCTTCCCAGGTATTTGCGACTTTGACAGGTTCTTTGCCAAGCTCGGGATAGGACGCGATGAGGGCGGAGGCCCCGGTGGTGAGAGTGAAAGCGGGCACGATTTCGATGGACCTCGACTTCCCGTAGGCGACCAATTCCCTGAGGATTTCCTGAGTGTAAAATCCGCCATACTTGGTCGAATCGCTGCCGGTGGGATCTCCGTAGGGAGGAGTCGAGGCTCGCAGGCTGCCGACTTCGTGAAGCTTTGGGAATTTGAGGCTCTCCATGCGCCAGCCGTGGTCGCCATTGAGCTGGAGATGGAGTTCGGTGAGCTTGTGAAAGGAGAGCCAGTCGATGAGCGACTTCATCTCATTGGCGGGAAAGAGGTGGGCGCTGACGTCGAGGTGAAAGATGCGTCTTGCGGTTTCCGGCCAGTCCTCAATGGTTTGAGCGGGAACGAGGGCCCGTGGGAAGGCCTGCGCGGCGACCGGCAGGAGTTGTGCGAAGGTCTGCACTCCATGCATGAGTCCGGCCGGATCGCTCCCGGTGATGGTGGCGCCTTCGGGCGTGACTTCGATGCGATAAAAGCCGGGTTTCTCCGAATCAGCAAGTGTGAGCCAAATGGCTCGTTTGTACGTCTTTCTGCCAACTTGTTGAATCGTTCTGAAAGAATGGACATAGCCCGTGGTCTTCTGCAGGGCTTTTGTGAGAACTTCCCCGTGACTCTTGAGGTTTTTGGGAGCGATCACCCTGGTTTGGACATCGACGATGAGACTGCCCTGGTTTTCTTGAATACTACGGGGCATCGGGATCAGGTCGCCCTTGGCGAGAGAGCCAATGAGAAGAGAAAGTGCCATGAAAATGCGCATGGCAGGAAGATGGAGGTGCTTTTTATGCAGTGCAAGGCGACAAGCGGAAAGACCATGGCAAAAACGAACGTAAAGCTTGGACATTCTAAAACATGAAACCTTTCTTTCCTGCCCTCTTACTGACAGTATTGCCAGCATTCGCTGACCTCAAGCTCCCGCATTTGTTCAGTGACGGGATGGTATTGCAGCGTGAGACGTCGGCCAAAATCTGGGGATGGACCGATCCGAATGCCCCCGTGAAGGTGAGCTTCGGTGGTGAAGACCATGGCACCCGTGCTGATCAGAATGGTGACTGGCACGTCGAATTGAAAGGGCTTAAGGCAAGTGCCAAGGGTGGTGAACTCATCGTGGAAGCGGCTGGAACGAAGAAGGTGATCAAGGATGTCCTGGTGGGCGAAGTGTGGCTGGCATCCGGCCAATCGAATATGGAATGGCGGGTTGCGAACAGTTCCGGGGCCAAGGAGGAGATCGCAGGGGCCAATGATCCTCTTTTGCGGGTTTTCGTTTCTGCAAACGTCGCTGAGAACAAGCCACAGAAAGATTGGCAGGGAAGCTGGAAAGCGACCAAGCCGGAGAATACCGCTTCTTTTACGGCTGTCGGATACTATTTTGCAAAGCGCCTGCGCTCGGAGCTGAACGTCCCTGTGGGGGTCGTGGAATGTGCCTGGGGTGGTAAGCCCGTGGAAGCATTCACCAGCGCGGAGGCTCTTGCCGAGCTGCCTGCCGGAAAGGCTTTGCTGGCTAAGAAAGCTCAGGCCGTCAATGGATATGATGCCAAGAAGGCGGAGGAGAATTTCCAGAAGCAGCTTAAGGTTTTTAAAGAGAAACTCGCGAAGTGGGAGAAAGATAAAAAAGGCCGCAAGCCACGCGGACCTCGTCTGGCCGCGGATCCAGGAAAGAATCCTTCGATGCCCGCCACGATCTACAACGGCATGATTGCACCGATTGTGGGCTACGGAAATCGGGGTGCCATCTGGTATCAAGGTGAATCCAATGCCGGCCGTGGCACGGCCAGTTCGTATGAAGAGCTTTTGGGATGCATGGTGGCTGACTGGCGCCAGCGCTGGGGTCACGACCTTTCCTTTTACTGGGTGCAGCTGGCGAACTTCCGCGAACCGACCATGGAGCCAGGCGCCGAGAGTGACTGGGTCGTGGTGCAGGATGAAATGCGCCGCGCTTTGAAGAGTATTCCCAAGAGTGGCATGGCCGTCATTAACGACATTGGTGACGCCAAGGACATTCACCCCAAGAACAAGCATGATGTCGGCGCCCGTCTCGCCCGCTGGGCTCTCGCGCAGGATTACGGGAAAAAAGACGTGGTCGTTTCCGGCCCACTTTACTCCGGTATGGAGAAGAAGGATGGCAAGATTATGATTTCCTTCGACCATGCCGACGGTCTCAAGACGAGCGACGGCAAAGAACTTGCGCGCTTTGAAATCGCCGGAGCTGATGGCAAGTGGAAATGGGCCAAGGCCAAGATCGACCATGACAAGGTGGTTCTTTGGCACGATGACATCAAGGATCCGGCCAAGGCCCGCTATGCTTGGGCCGCCAACCCATTGGGTGCCAATCTGGTGAATGGCGAAGATCTTCCCACGAGCTGCTTTACGACTGAGTAGGCCCGTGAAATTCCTTTTGCTTGTTCCGATTGTGCTGGCTCTGCTTTCAGCTTGTCGGGACGAGCTTCCTCCGGCGAAGGCTGTCAGGGCAACTTTCGATGGAAATGCTGGTGAGATTTTGGAGGACAGACGCCTGATCTTTCACGTGTTCGAGAGTGTGAAGGACGATCCGCCTGAAAGACTGCCGGTTTTTATCGGAGAAGACTACGGAGTCATGATCTTGAATCCTGGCTGGGAAGACAATCCGCGCCTTCTCGTGAAATTGGGGTGCCCGGCCGGGGGGTGGGTGAAGGAGCTGGGAACTCTCGAGGAGGTCAAAGAAGCGGTGGCGAAATTACCCGAGGGGTCCTCGGTCGGATACTATGACACCTGCATGTGCCCGCGATCGTGGGGACTACCTGCCGAGCTTTTACAAGAGATCCGCGCCTCGATTGAATCTCGCCTTAGGGTGGTGGAAATGGAAGAGGGACACATCATTTGTCTTTGTCCAAACGATTAGGTTACGTGCCTTTGCTATGATGTCGGTGTCCGCTTGACGCGATAGAATTGAAGAGGTCCTTTGTCCTCACTTTCGTCGGTGAAGGTGACCGGCGAGGAATTGGTCACATTATCGAAATTGGAGTCCGGCAGGTCTTCCGACCAGATTTCCAGGTCGGTGGAATACTGGACCTGGTCATCCCAGCCCACCGCGGTTTCCCAATTGAGGGTGACGTTGCCTGAGAGGTCGAAGGAATGGGTCACTTCGACCTCCGGGATCTCGATGACAGATTGCACGATGATGTCGGCGACGAGGAGGAAGTTGTCGCCATAGCCGAAAGTCCCGATCGCCGAGAGATCCCATTCGAAAGCCAGAAAACCGAAGTTGACCGGGTTGTTGGTGTTGGTGAATTGCTGGTCGGTGAAGAGGGGGATGCCGCCGATGTCGGCCGACCAAGTATTGCTTTCGAGATTAATCGTGGCAACCAGGTTGAAGAGTTCACTGGGGATGAAGTCAACGAGGGTATCAAACTGGTTGGTTCCGTTTTCCCGCCAAATTCCAAACTGGGAGTTGACGGCGTCAGGGTCCTGATTATCGAAGCGAATGGATGCAAGGCGGTTGCCGTCGGAGTTGTAAATGCTGATGAAGAAATCATCGCGTCGGTTGTTCGTGGAATCCTCGATTCCAATCAGGGTGTCGATTTCCACGATCGGAGCTCCACTTGCGACATGATCATAACCGAGATCAAGGGCCACAAAAGTAAAGTCGAGTGCGGGTCGCGCGAATCCAAGCGATGCTGTTTTTAGCAGAGCGGGAAGAACATCATCGTCGATCGACTGGGCCCCCGAGGTGGTGTCATTCGAGGTCCAGCTGGCGTTGGCTGACCATTGGTTGGCCCCGGTGGTGAAGTCATCGAAATCCGTCTCATAAAGCACCTCTGCCCGAAGGTGGGAGGCAATGAGGAGAGGTACAAGAAGCAGTTTCATGAGGAATTGTTCTACGGTTTGGTTGAATTTCTCACAAGAAAGGAATTCCTTGTGATGGGCACAAAAGAGGCAGCCGGTCAGGCTGCCTCTTGGTCAAATAAGAATGAATTTGTATTGGAGCTTTAGCGGCGGCCACCAATTGGACGCTCGGGTGGAGCAACGGGACGTTCCTTGTCCTTGTCCTTGTCCTTGTCCTTGTCCTTGTCCTTGTCCTTGTCC
>CAJXVQ010000220.1 GCA_913060685.1 uncultured Verrucomicrobiales bacterium | reverse complement strand
CTGCAGGCGGTGGGGTCGCGTAAAGGGCATTCGCCCCACGCGATTGGGGTTGCTTAAGGGTGGGGGTGAACGTCGAACGCCCGATGCTGAATCTTGAATGCGGGACTTGGGGATGAAGTTTGAGGTTCGAACACGAGGTTGAGAGGCGGGGAACGCCGAACGTCGAACATCCAGTTTTGAATTTTGAATGGGGAACTTGGTTGCTTAAAGGATCCGTCCGACGCGATTCCCGGGGGGATCAAAAGAACCACTTTCAAACCACGCTTGCCAGGGGAATGTAGGAGAGAAACTCTGGCATTTGAATACGAAGGTGGAACGCTGAAGTTAGGGATGAAGCCCCGCCACGGTTGACCCGGGAGGTGAGATTCGTTTCGATGGGAAACTATGAAACAACTAAGGAGCCTCCTGTCCATGATCGTTGCGGCTGGATCGTTATCTGCGGCGGATTTGCAGGTGACGGAGAACGAAAAGGCGATTGTCGTCACGCGGGGCGAAATCCCGGTGCTGACGTATCACAAGGCGGAGGTGGATCCTCCGGAGGGAGCGGATCCGGTCTTCAAACGAAGCGGGTTCATTCACCCCCTGTCCGCCCCATCGGGAGAACCGGTGACCGGGATTCATCCCAAGGATCACTATCATCACCTGGGTCTCTGGCACGCATGGGTGAAAACCGAACATGGGGAGGACAAACCGGATTTCTGGAACCTGAAGACGAAGACCGGGCGGGTGCGCTATGCCAAAACAATTTCGATCCTGAAGGCGAATGCGGAGGATCCGGCGGTGGGATTCGTGGTGGAGCAGGAGCATGTGGCCTACAAGGGAGCCGACAAGAAGGAGACCGTGGTGTTGCGGGAACTCTTGCAGGTGAAGGTGGAGTTTGAAGGCGGCGAAAACGTGGTGAGCTACATCGTGGAGCAGGAAAACGTGAGTCATGACACCTTGGTGTTGCCGGCCTATCGTTACGGCGGCGGCCTCGCCTATCGCGCCCCGCACGATTGGGACAAGACGAACAGCGACTACCTGACTTCGAAAGGACTCGACCGCAGCAACAGTCACCAGTCGCGTGCAAAGTGGGTCGCGATGTCCGGACCGACCCGGAAGGGCGAGGCCACCATGACGGTAATGATCGCGCCCTCCAACCATGACTTTCCGCAGCGGCTCCGGACTTGGCCGGCCAGCTCGAACAACGGTGCGATCTTTTTCAACGTGGTCCCAACCCAGGAGAAGCCATGGGAAATCAAATCGGGAGAGAAGATCGTAATGGCGTATTTGATCACGGTGGCAGATGGAAAACCTGACAAGGAGAAGATCGAGCAGCAGTGGAAGATGTTTGCCGGGGAGAAGTAGGGCAAGACGGTGGGTCGTGGCGTCCCTGCCACGAAAGTCCACGGCTAGCGTTTTTTGTAGAAACTGATCGGTGTGACCGCCGCCAGGGAACGACAGCCCCTCCCCACGGGATATGACGAAAGAGGAAACATACCTGGAACAAAGCGCGTAATTTTAACTTCGTTGACCGGAGAAGTCTCGGCCCGGCTCATCATTTTCTTTATGAAATCTCTTTTCTTCAGCTCCCCCCGCCTTCGATTCATCCTCCTGGGATTGGGGCTTTCACTGCCTGGCCTTTGTCTGGAAGTGACTACAATGGACCCAATCGCACTGGTTTTCAATCACGACGCACCATCCTGACTAATTGGATTCGCCGCGAACTCAAAAAGATCGTAGTTTCCACCAAGGGTTCGGGAGGAGAGCCGGTGCTTCGACGCCTCAATGGAGCCGAACACCGTCACCCCCTCACCGACATCCTCACCGACATCCTCGCCTGATCACTCCGAACCATCAAGGACTCTCCACATACTATCACGAACTTCGTACTTCAATGAAACTTCTCCCCTTTCTTCTCCTACTTCCTCTGTCCGCAAAACAGCTGCCAATTCAACCTCTTCCATTTGCAAAGCCTGCGGATGTCGGAATATCCCCGGACGCCCTCGCCAAAATCGATCCTGCCATCGAAAATCTCATCGAGACCAAACGCCTCGCCGGAGGCTCCGTGATCGTTCTGCGAAAAGGCCACATTGTTTATCAAAAGCAATTCGGCCTCGCCAATCGCACCGAAAAGAAGCCCGTCAAAAAAGACACCATTTTCCGCATCTACTCCATGACCAAGGGGATCACCTCCGCCGCAGCCATGATGCTGTTCGATGAAGGAAAGCTCGACCTCGACGATCCCATCTCAAAACACCTTCCGGAATTTAAAAACCTCACCGTCTGGCAAAAGAACGGCGATCCGGTCCCCGCCGATCCCGCTCCCACCATCCGCGACCTCCTCCGCCACACCGCCGGGTTTTCCTACGGCTGGTCGCCCCACCCCGTCGATGCCTTCTACAAAAAGGCCCAGCCTCTCAGCCGTGACAAGACCCTAGCCGGGATGGCCCAAGCGATCGCCAGCGCCCCCCTCCTTTACCAACCTGGAACGCAATGGGTCTACGGAATCAACACCGATGTCCTCGCTCGCGTCGTCGAAGTCGCATCCGGACAAACCTTCTCTGACTTCTTGGGAGAACGCTTCTTCACTCCCCTCGGTATGCCCGACACCGGCTTTCACGTCCCGGCCAAAAAGGCCCACCGCCTTGCCGACGTCTTCGGAGGAAAAGCCGGGGTGCTCATCACCACCGAACCTGCAAAAAACTCACAATTCCTCCAAAAACCCACCCATCAATCCGGCGGCGGCGGTCTCGTTTCCACCATCAACGACTACGCCCGATTCCTCCAAATGATCGCCAACGGCGGAACCTTCCAGGGCAAGCGCTACCTCAAGGAAGAAACGGTCAAGCTCATGACCACCAACCAACTTCCCGATCAAATCCCTGCCATCTCTCTCGGAGAAACCCGGCACGGCACCGGCTTCGGACTCGGCTTCTCAGTTCGAATTGCTCCCGACAAACGCTGGGACCCTGATTCCGTGGTTGGTGAATACGGCTGGGGCGGCATGGCTTCCACCCACTACTGGATTTCCCCAAAGCACGAACTCGTCGTCGTCACCATGGAACAAACCCTCCCCTACAATTCCAACCTCGAAGACTCCCTCAAACCCATCATCTACCAAGCGGTGATAAAGTGACCAAAAGGCATCGCATGAAAAGCGCTCTCTTCAGCCTCCTCACTGCTCACCCAGATGCCTGGAAGCAAACTCGATAAACCGGTCCCAATCCGAGTCCTCGATCGAGTGCCCCCCTTCCCGGATGTGGTATCCCACCTCACCCTCCATCATCGCCTGCCCGACTGGCGGTGACTCCTCCGACTCCAGTCCTTTCTTGCCCAGCAGGCGATACACTTCACTCGCGTGATACGCGGAGAGATATTCTCCCCTTCCATCAGCCCAGGTATCCTCCACCCCGCTGTGCACATACACCGGCCGCGGCGCGATACACGCCAGCAACATGTGCTGATCCACGGGCAGATCGTCTTCCTGCTCCACAAATTTCCAGGCGTTGCGGCACAGCCAATACGGAAACCGCGTCACCATCTTCTTGAGCGTCTCGCCCGATTTTCGACGCCACAAGGCCGCTCCCGCACACCCCGACTGCGCCGAGATCGCCATCGCAAAACGTTCATCCTGCGCCGCAGTCCAAAGCGCCGTCTTCCCCATCTTCGAGTGGCCCATCACGGCCACGCGTTTCGCATCAATCTCAGCGTCAGTCTCCAAATAATCCAGGGCCCGCATCCCTCCCCACGCACACGCCGCGAGCACGCCCCATTCGTGGGCCTTTGGAAAACTCTGCCCCTTCGGGTAAAACAATCCGTGGATGCTCTTTCGAAATTCCACCTCATTGTGCTCCACCAAGTCCTCGTGATACACCGCACAAAACGCGAACCCTGCATCCAGGATCTTCCCCAACGGCCACCCGTTTTTCAAACAGTCCCTCTTGAGCAAGGCCTGGTCGAAATCACTCGACCGCGTGTTGTTAAAACTGTGCTTCATAATTGCCGGCACCGGTTTCTTCGCTCCGTTCGGCACATACACCACAATCCGCATCGTCTTCTCTCCCCGCTCGGTCTTGAGCTGAATATCGATATCCTTCCTCGTCGCCTTTCCTCCCATAAACCCCTCGTCTTTCCTCACCTCTAGAAAGTTCACCGTCAACGGCGTCGACGGCTCCGGCACCCGCCCGTAAACCAAATTACCAAACAACGACATGATCTGCGGTCGCCTCACCGTCCGCCACTCCTCCGCTGTCGTGATTCGCTTCCCCTCCACGGTCACCAACAACTCCGGTAAATCATACGCGGGCACCTTTGCCTCATCATAATTGACATCCTGATCCCCTTCCTTCGCTTGCCGCGCCAGCAACATCGACCCCATCACTATGCCCAAAATCCAATAGATCTTCATCGCTCCACCCTGCGTTGCACCCCCGCCCTTCGTCAATCAAGGAACCTCGCTCAATCTTCCACCCCGGTCGGCAAAAAAACCTCTGCGGCTCCGCGTGAAATTCCTCACGAGAAAGAATGGCACCCGGTTAAGGATTGACCTGTGACAGTGGGCACTTTGCCAACTTGGCCAATGGCCACTGTAATACCAGCATGGGGCAGAACGGAGAGCCGCCCCATGTGGAAAGGGAAGCGCGCGAGTTGTCTGAAGGACAAGGTCATAAGGGCAGGCTTATGAGGTTCGCCTTCAGCGGACAGCTGGCACTAGCCCAACACCCAGCGCGATGCGCTGGGCTGATATGAAGAAGGCCTTCGGCCAAAAAATCTCCTTAACCGAGTGCCATTCGGAGTAGAGGATTGAGCGCCGAATCCGGAAAGGGTTTGCTGAACGATTTCGCAGCAAGGAGGCGCTTTTCTTCTTTGGTCTTTTCCTCCCGGCAGCTGGTTAGTGCGAGGAAAGAGATGATGTAAATGCGCTAGATGAACTCCTGGTAGGTGGGCTTGATGACGAGTTCGGGGACGACGACGTGTTTGGGGAGTTGGGCGATGGCGACGATGAGGGCGGCGATGTCCTCGGGGTGAACCATGCGGGCTTTTTGTTCGTCGGGGACTTTGACGGGACGTTCGTCGAGGATGGGGGTGTTGATCTCGCCGGGGAAGATGCTGGTGATACGGATGCCGTTATCGGCTTCTTCGGCATTGATGGCGGAGGCCATGCCGGTGACTCCGAATTTGGAGGTGGCGTAGGCCATGCCGGCGAGGGGGTAGGCGCGTTTCCCGGCGACCGAGGAGATGTTGAAAATAAGCCCGTCCTGGCGCTCACGCATCGCGGGGAGGGCGGCGTGGACGAGGTTGAAGAAGCCGGTGCAGTTGATTGCGAGGAGCTTGTCGAAATCGTCAGGGTCGATCTCACTGACCTTGCGCTTGGCGATGTTGACGCCGGCGGAGTTGATGAGGAGATCGGGCGAGCCGAGTTTGGCGATGAGGGCATTGACTTCTTCGCGGTTTGAAATGTCGCACTGTTCGACGGCGAGATTGTCACCCGCGACAGCCTGGAGTTTTTCGAGGTTGCGACCGCAGATCGTGACGGTGGCTCCGGCTTCGGCGAGGGCGCGGGCGGTGCCGAGTCCGACGCCGCTGCCTCCGCCGGTGACGAGGGCTGATTTTCCTGAGAGTGGTTTCATTTAGTCAAAGATGGGGAAGAAGGTGTTAAAGGCCTGTTCGCCAAAGACGGCGGGATCGTTGAAGCGTTTGTGTTGGTCGAGCGCGGAGATGGCAGCGATCTCTTCGCCGGTGAGAGTAAATTCGAAGAGGTCGAAGTTCTCGCAAAGGTGCTCGGGCGACTGGGTTTTGGGGATGGGAATGGTGCCGCGTTGCATGGCCCAGCGGAGGGCGACTTGAGCGGTGGTTCTACCGTGGGCCTTGGCGATTTCTTCGAGGACGGGATTTGCGAGGAGTCTTTCGGACTCGGTGGCCATGCCGAGGGGGAGGTAGGAGTCGGCCCCGAAGGGGGAGAAGGCGGTGACGGCGACATCTTGCTCCTGGCAGAAGCGCAGGAGGTTGTTCTGACAAAGGTAGGGGTGTATTTCCACCTGAAGGAGAGCGGGCTTGATGCGGGCGTAGGAAAGAACTTCGCGGAGCATGGCGGTACCGATATTGCTAACGCCGATCTTTTTGGTGAGACCGGCATCGACGAGTTCCTCCATGGCGCGCCAGGTGTCCGAGTAGGGGACTTTGATGGGGCTCATGGCTTCGGCTCCGGCAGTCCAACCGGGAGGATACATTTTGTCGAAGGGGACGAACTCGAGGGCGATGGGGAAGTGGATGAGGAAGAGGTCGAGCTGCTCGAGTCCGAGGTCGGCGAGGGTGCGTTCGCAGGCGGCGCGGACGTGTTGGGGCTCGTGGTAGGTGTTCCAGAGTTTTCCGGTGACCCAGAGATCGTCGCGAGTGCAAAGGCCGGCATCGATGGCTGAGGCGATGCCTTTGCCGACGAATTTTTCATTTCCGTAGTCGGCGGCGCAGTCGAGGTGACGGTAGCCGGCTTCGATGGCCTGATGAACGATCTGCGGGGTGAGTTCGTCTGGAATTTTCCAGGTGCCAAGACCGGGTGAAGGGAGGGCGGAGCCATCGGGGAAGAGGTGAGCGGACATGTCGGCAAGAGACTAGGAAATGAGGTCCGCTTTACGCCACAAAAAAGCCACCTGCTTCGAAAAGCAGGTGGCAAAAATAAGAAAAGTGTCAGAAAGCCACGGCAATGAAGGACAAGCTGCGGCTGCTACGTTTCCGTCCTGACCGAATCCACAAGCCCACACTCCGTGACTCCTGACGCAGGAGGGATTAAGGGAGTGGGGTGGGAAGGGCAATGATTTTTATTCTGTGAGACTCAATATTGTCAGCTTTAGGAGAGGTTTGCGACCATCATGATGATCCAAAGGGTGGCGGTGATCAGGAAAATGCCACCCAGAAGAGTTCCACCCGAGCGGGTAGTTGAGAGGGAAGTTCCTTTCAGATTGAGGGGCATTTTGCTGGGGAGAAACTTTTGTAAGCTGACCTGTCTGCTTTGTCCTCTGGAGGAGGTGTTTCTTCTGGCCTCGGCATAGCGATCAGCGTAGGAGCGTGAATCGAGGCCTTTGGGAGCGGGAAATCTTTTTCTCATGGGGGGATCATCGCCGATGAGGGAATTGGCTGCGATGGTAATGGGGGAGGTTGTTTGTAATTTAGGTGGGGCGTATGACGTTGGCCTTCAGCCAACTCTTGTGAATACAAGAAACCCAGCGCGATGCGCTGGGCTGGTATCAATTTGACCTTTGGCCAAGGGGTCAAGAAGAGGATGGGCCTATTTGGCGGCGTTCCAGAAGACGTCCATCTGCTCGAGGGTGGCGTCTTCCAACGTGATGTTGTCTTTTTTCAAGCCTTTTTCGATCTGGTCGAAGCGGTGAAGGAACTTGTCGTTGGTCCCCTCAAGGGCGACTTCCGGATCGACGTCGAGTTTGCGGGCGAGGTTGGTGACGATGAAGAGGAGGTCACCGATTTCAGCCTGGAGTTCGCGGGAGGCGGGTTGGCCGGGTTGGTGTTTGGCGAGTTCTTCGCGGACCTCGGCGAGTTCTTCATCGATCTTACCGGCGATGCCATCGGTGTTTGGCCAGTCGAAGCCGACCTTGCTGGCTTTTTTCTGGAGCTTGGCGGCCTTGAGGAGGGCGGGCAGGCCGGTGCCGACGCCGTGGAGATAGGGTTTTTCCTCGTGTCCTTTTTCGGCTCGCTTGATGTCCTCCCATTGGGCGAGGACGCCATCGGTGCTGCCGACGTTCGAGTCACTGTAGACGTGAGGGTGGCGACGAACGAGTTTGTCGCTGATGCCCCGGGCGATATCATTGAGGTCGAAACGTTGGTCTTCCTGCGCAAGTTCGGCGTGGAAGACGACCTGGAGGAGGAGGTCGCCGAGTTCCTCTTGGAGGTTTTCCTGATCACCGGAGCGGATGGCGGCGACGGTTTCGTAGGTTTCCTCGATGAGGTTGGAAACGAGTGATTCGTGGGTTTGTTCGGCATCCCAAGGGCAGCCGTTGGGGGCGCGGAGGCGATGCATGATGGCGCGGAGGCGCTCGATCTGGCGTCCGCCCTCCTTGCAGTTGATCATTTCATCGTCGGTCATTTGTCGCGGCGTGCTTTGTTGAGAGTTTCCTTTTCCTTGGTGGTGAGGGACTGGATCCCTTGTTCGCTGATCTTGTCGAGAATGCGATCAACTTCTTTGGTGAGTTCGAGTGGGGAGCGGGTGCTTTCTCTGACGACCTTGCCATCGCGTGGGCGTTTTTCAGGTCCCTTTTTATCGCCGATTTGAGAGAGGCGGACGACGAAGGCTTTGAGGGGAGGAAGCTTTAAGACGGCGAGGCCGAAGAGCGCGCCTCCGAGGTGTCCGGCGCTGCCTCCGGCGTTGTGCCAGTTAAAGATGACGCCGAGGGTTTCGAAGATGAAGTAGCCCACCGCGAAGGTTCTCATCTGCATGGGGATGATGAAAAATAGGAGGACGCGGACATTGGGAGCAATGAAGTAAAAGGCCGCGAGGATTCCAAAGATGCCGGCGGATGCTCCCACCATGGGGATCTCGGGCTGATCGGCATATTGATCGAGAAACCCCGGGAGAAAAACAAGCAGGGTGTAGAAGAGGGCTCCGGCGACACCGCAGAGGAGGTAGAAGGTGAGGTAGGCCCGACTGGTCATCCAGCGCTCAATGTGTGGGCCGAAGAAAAAGAGACCGATGCAGTTGCCCAAAAGGTGCCCGAAGCCACCGTGTAGAAATTGGAAAGTGAAAAATTGCCAGATCTGAAAATTGTAGATGGATTTGTCGATGCTGAAACTGCCCCACACAGACAAATCGGAGTCCATGAGTTGTTCGCCCGGGCCGGTCATCAGGACCTGCAGGAGAAGAATTCCGGCATTGATGATGAGGAGCCACTTGGTGACCGGAGCCCCTTCAAAGGGTCCGGGCATCCCCGGCGGGCGGTCTCCGTAGCCGGGCTGCATGTAGTCGCGATCGTTATATCCCACACCAGAGAAGTAGCAGTGATTGCGATGTCAGGAAAATGAAACTTTTTCTTCGGGCGATTCCGGTTTGAACTTAACCCCGATGACATTGAGTGATTTGGGATGGAGCGAGTTCTTTGAGACGGCGTTTGAGCTGGTCGCGAAGGAGACGTGGGTGCCCGGACGACTCATTCGGGAAACCAAGATTAATTTCTCTGCTTTGCTGGATGACGGCGAGGAGGTCGATTGCGTGGTGGGCGGAAAAGTGTGGCACGAAGCGACTTGCGATGCCGATTTACCTGCGGTTGGTGATTGGGTCGCGATTGAGCTGGGTGGGGATGATGATGAGCACATCATCCGCGCGCGGCTTCCCAGAAAGACCTGTTTTTCACGTAAGGCCCCGGGAAAAAGCAGCCAGGAGCAAGTGATGGCGGCGAATGTCGATATCGTGGTGGTGGTGACCGATGCGGGTTCGGATTTCAACCTGCGGCGGATGGAGCGTTACTTTACGATCGTCCAGAAGAGCGGGGCGAAGCCGGTGGTGCTGGTGAACAAGTCGGATCTTTTTGAGGAGGTCGTGAACGAGAAGGCGCGTGCTGAGATTCAGGAGCTTTCGCCCGAGGCTGCCGTTTTCGTAACGAGCGCGACGCGGCACGAGGGGCTGGAGGTTTTGAAATCCTTCCTCGATCCCGGAGTGACTTTGACAATGGTGGGCTCAAGCGGGGTGGGGAAGTCAACCCTTGTGAATCAGCTCCTTGGCGAGGAATGGTTGTGGACCGGTGAGGTCAATGAGGTGACGGGCAAGGGGCGTCACACCACGGTGGCGCGGGAGCTTGTCGTCCTGGAAGAAGGAGGGATGTTGGTGGATAATCCGGGGATTCGCGAGGTCCAGATGTGGACGGATGAGGACACTCTCCGGGATAGCTTTGCGGACGTTGAGGATCTGACGCAACAGTGCAAGTTTCGCGACTGCAAGCATCAGGGCGACAAGGGATGTGCCATTGAAGCCGCAGTCAAGGCGGGTGAGCTGGATGCGGCCCGCTACGAGGGCTACTTAAGGCTCGATGAAGAAATTGAGGAACTCAACTTCCGCCGTAAAAAGCGCCAGATGATTGTCGAGCGCTGGGGGAAGCGAAATAGCCGGGTCAAAGCCCGAAACCGGGAAGACCGGATCGAGCTTGAGCTGTCTCTTATACACATCTCCGAGCCCACGAGACCGAGGCTGATCTC
>CAJXVQ010000219.1 GCA_913060685.1 uncultured Verrucomicrobiales bacterium | reverse complement strand
AGATCAGCCTCGGTCTCGTGGGCTCGGAGATGTGTATAAGAGACAGCTTTAAAACGGGGACTCCATGTCGGCTGAATGGACGTAGTCTCGATTTTTCCAAGTGTGAGAAGCAAGAGGGGGACACTCCTCCTTCCTTGTTCAGTTACCACCCAGAGCTCATTTCGAAAACCGACGACGATATCTTTACGCTCAACCATTGGGCTGACCCAGAGTTCCACGTGGAACAAATTCCATGCTGGATCACTTGGACAACTCCAAAAACCCATGATGTGATCCGTGAGAACCTTCACCAGTCGCCCATGTATTCCGGGAAGATCGAAGGTGTGGGTCCCCGCTACTGCCCTTCGATTGAAGATAAGGTGGTGCGTTTCGCAGAGAAAGAGCGCCATCAGGTCTTTCTCGAGCCCGAGGGTCGCCACACTCTGGAATACTACGTGAACGGTGTTTCGACTTCATTACCCTATGAGGTCCAGCTGGACTTCCTCCGTGCCATTCCTGGACTGGAGAATTGCGAGATCATCCGTCCGGGCTACGCGGTCGAGTATGACTACTGTCCTCCCACTCAACTGAAACCCACTCTTGAAACCAAAAAGATCTCCGGTCTCTACTTCGCCGGTCAGATCAATGGAACCTCCGGATACGAGGAGGCGGCGGGTCAGGGTCTTCTTGCCGGAGCGAATGCCGCATTGAAGGTTAGAGGGGAAGGGGACCTGATTCTTGGTCGGGAAGAAGCCTATCTTGGCGTCATGATCGATGACCTGGTCACCAAGGGCTGCACTGAACCCTATCGCATGTTTACGAGTCGTGCAGAATACCGGCTCCTTCTCCGTCAGGATAATGCAGATGAGCGCCTCAGCCCCGCCGCTGCAAAGTTGGGCCTTATCAAGGGAGCACGCGCCACCAAGTTTTCTACCAAGGTGGCTGAACTGAAGGAAGCCCGATCCTTTATCAGGGCCACGACATACAAGCAGATCAAGCTGGACCATTGGTTCCGGCAGGGAGGCCATACCTGGCAGGGTTTACCGGAGGAGATCCAAAATAAGTTCCACGTGGAACTTTGGCCCATTCTCGAAGCCGACTTTAAGTATGAGGGCCACATCAATCGCCAGCAACAAGAGGTGAATCGTTTTAGGAAGCAGGAATCCGCCCTGATCCCCGAAGACATGGACTATGAGGCTCTCACTGGCCTCAAGGCGGAGGCCCGCCATCGTTTTGGCACGATTCGTCCACGCACCTTGGGCCAAGCTGCGCGTATCTCAGGAATCACCCCGGCCGATGTCACTCTCCTGATGATCTTCCTCGAGAGGATGAGAAAAGCCAAGGAGCTTGAGGCATAAGAGACTTTGTCTTTTCGATGACCTCGTGTCAGGGTTCTCGCATGACTTTGCGGAATCTCCTTTTTGCTCTCTTTGCTCTCTTTACTTTCTTCGGTTTGCCGGTTTCGGCCCGCCCGAACATCCTTGTCATTCTCACTGACGATCATCGCTACGATGCGTTGGGGTTCTTGGAGCACCCCTTCTTAAAAACACCCAACCTCGACCGCCTTGCTGCCGATGGGGTCCACTTCAAGAATGCTTACGTCACGACCTCCCTTTGCTCTCCCAGTCGCGCTTCCATTCTCACCGGCCTCTACGCTCACAATCATCGGGTCGTCGACAACTACAACCCGGTCAGCAAATCCCTGACATTTTTTCCCGAGCTTCTCCAACAATCCGGATACCAAACCGCTTTCATTGGGAAGTGGCATATGGGCGATAGCGAAGAGAAGCAACGGGGGTTCGACCACTGGCTTAGTTTTAAGGGGCAGGGGGTTTACGTTCCCGATCCCACCATGCTCAAAGCCAAAGGCCGCTTCGTCCCACAGGCCATAAATTCTGGATTTAATCTCAACGGAAAGAAGGTTCCCCAGAAAGGCTACATCACGGATGAGCTCACCGACTATGCCGAGGATTGGCTTGCGGCGAAGGATGACGACAAACCCTTCCTTCTTTACGTTTCACACAAAGGCGTCCATGCCGATTTCCTCCCACCTGATCGTCATGCCTTCAAATACGACAAGGTCGAGATTCCCACTCCGCCCACCCCTTTGGCCAATCCTGATCTTTTCACCGACCCTCCCATGTGGGTTCGCAATCAGAACAACAGCCGCCATGGAGTTGAGTTTGCCTACTACACCGGAGTCGACATGAAGAAATACTATCGCCGCTATTGCGAGGCCCTCCTGGCAGTCGATGACAGCGTTGGGCGTCTCATCGCCAATCTCGAAAAAAGCGGGGAGCTTGAAAATACCGTTGTGCTCTACCTCGGTGACAATGGTTTCATTTTTGGCGAGCATGGCCTCATTGACAAGCGGTGCGCTTATGAGGAATCCGTTCGCATCCCAATGCTCATGCGCTATCCCAAATCCCTCAAGCCCGGTACGACTGTCGAAAAGATTGTCGCGAACATCGACGTGGCACCCACTTTACTCGAGGTTGCCGGAATTCCGGTTCCCAAGACAATGAACGGGCGCAGCTTCTGGCCCCTTGCCAAAGGGGAGGGGATTCCTGATTGGAGGAAGTATCTCCTCTACGAGTATTACTGGGAACGCAACTACCCCCAAACTCCGACGACCCACGCCGTCATCGGTGAGACCTTCAAATACATTCGGTATCACGGCGTTTGGGATCTTGATGAACTATACAATACCAAGGCAGATTCCAAGGAACGAACCAATCTCTTCAACGACCCTGCCCACCAATCAAGGGTTGAGGAGATGAATACCGCTCTCTTCAAACTCCTCGACAAATCCAGTGGCCAAAACATGCCTCTCCTCCCGGATCGTGGAACCAAATATCTCCATCGTAAAAGCAAGGGAACCAAAGGAAGTCCGTTTCCCGAGGGCTTCTACCGGGAAGCAGGAACCAGCGGAAAATGAATCATCTCACAAGGAAAACTCACAATCCCACTTTTACCAAGTGTGGCTAAAATAGATGGTCCGCCACCAAGTTATTGCCCTATTTCAAAATTCCTACTTGTCGCTGGGCTTCATAGAGGACGATTGCGACAGAGGTGGCGAGATTGAGAGAGCGGGTGGAGTCCTCTTTCATCGGGATCCGAATGGCGCGTTCATCAAGCCAGGCTTCCGGGAGGCCTTTGGTTTCACGACCGAAAACTAAAAAATCATTCGGTTGAAATTCCACCGACCAAGCGGAATTTTTAGCTTTGGTGCTGAGAAACCACACGCGTGCCTCAGGGTGGGCCGCAATCAGCTCCTCAAAGCTCTCCCACACCCGGAGGTCTACATCCTTCCAATAGTCCAGTCCGGCCCTGCGAACGGATTTCTCGTCCAAAGAAAAGCCCAGTGGCTTGACCAAGTGAAGCACCGAGCCCGTTGCCAGGGCCAAGCGGCCCACTGCGCCTGTGTTGTGGGGAATCTCAGGTTCGACCAGAACGATGTTCATTTGATTAGTATCAAAACACTGCTAATCAGTCTTTTAAACAAAAAAAGGCGAACCAATTGGTCCGCCTTTTCTCTAAAATTTGTGCTCGAATCCGAAATTAATCGGCGAGTGCCACATTGATGCGACGACCCTTCTTATCGAAGAAGACGTTGCCATCAGTGAGGGCAAAAAGAGTGTGATCCCTTCCCATGCCGACGTTAGCACCTGGGTGCCACTTGGTGCCGCGCTGGCGAATGAGGATGTTACCGGCGATGACAACTTCACCTCCGAATTTCTTAACGCCGAGGCGCTTACTGTTTGAGTCGCGTCCGTTTTTAACGGAACCCTGTCCTTTTTTATGGGCCATAACTAAAAAGTGGTAGGTAAGTTTAAAGATTAACCGTTGATCGAGGTAATCTCGAGCTTGGTGAGGTGATGACGGAAGCCGATGGTCTTGTGAAAACCCTTACGGCGCTTGAATTTGAAGGCAACGCCCTTTTTTCCGCGATGTTGCTCGATGACCTTGGCGGTGACGCCGGCACCTTCGACAGTCGGAGCACCAACGGTGGTGTTTTCACCATCGTTGACGAGAAGGACCTCGGGGAATTTGATTTCGTCGTCAGCCTCCACGGGAAGCTTGTCGACACTAATGGTGTCACCTTCTTGCACGCGGTATTGTTTACCGCCGGTTTTGAAAATTGCGTAGGCCATGGTTGTTTCGGCTAAAGTTGGGAACGAAAGGAGGCAAGACATGATCTCTCATGGCCTGCACGGGGCGGGAATTCATCATAGTGGGACGAAACGGGCAAGGTTTTTTTGAAAATAATCCGATTTATTGGTCCTTATGCCCAGATCTCCCAAAACTTGCCTTTTTGAGTTCTGTTCCATACCACCTTTGGTCATGAGCGTGTCATTCCCCATCCTTCTCGTCGATGCTGACGCGACCTTGGCTCTGGGGCGCGATTTGGGTCACTTGGTGCAAGCCGGAGATGTTCTCGCGCTTATCGGCGATCTGGGCGCAGGTAAGACAACCCTCACCCAAGGCCTGATGCAAGGTCTCGGATACCAGGAGGAGGTGACCAGCCCGACCTTTTCCATCGTACAGGAGTATCGGGGTGGCCGGCTGGAAGTGTTTCATTTCGATTTCTACCGCATTGAAGAGGAACACGAGCTCCTCGATCTCGGTTGGGATGACTACCTTGATCGCGATGGCGTTATCATCGTCGAGTGGCCCGCCCTTCATCCGGATCTTCTTCCCAAGAACACCCGTTGGCTGAAGTTGAGTCACCAAGACGAGGGAAGATTGATTGAGGAAGTTTGAACAATCCAAGAGCGACGATGCTGAAAGAGCATGAGCCGGAATCACAAATATCTTCGGTCTTGAAGGATCATGCAAAACTTTCACTCTGGAGGGGATGAGAGTTTTTGCGGGTCTTCTTCCTTTGATAGGTTGTTTTTTGAGTGCGGCCGAGGTGTCGACGACTCCTCCTGATTGGTATCATGAAATTTTGGCGTCGCAGGTCACCCCCATCGATCAGTTGAATCTGGAGCCAGCTGAGGCCCTGATCGAAGATGAGCCGGGGGTCGTTCTCCTTTCGGAATTAATCTACCGCGTCAGGCCGAATGGTGCGAAGGATGTTGTCTACCATTACGTCTATCGTCCCCTTACGGAGAAGGGAGTGGAGCTGGCCCAGGAGGAGCGCATGAGTTTCTCTGCCAAACGCCAAAAGATGCACCTGATCCGGGCGCGGACAATTTCGCCGGATGGCAAGGTCACCGAGGCGGCCAAGGAGGGCATCTTTTTGCAACGACCGGAAGACCGTGGTTCATCGATCTATGACGATAGCGAAGATCTGGTCGTCATTTATTCGGATGTCAAAGTGGGGTGTTTGGTTGAGATTATCGTCGTTCGAGAGGAAATGGAGCCACGTGTCAAAGGAGAGGTTTCCGGGGTCATGAGTTGGGGGAACGGGGGATGGCCGGTGGTGCAACGGCGTCGAGTGGTGGGTGTTGGACCCAAAATGAACGAGCGTTTTGAGATCGTCCCTCTCGGGAAGGGCGTTCCAACTGCCAAGGTTTCCCAAGCGAAGGATCTCACCTGGTATGATTGGACTGATCGTAATACGCAGGCGCGGGCTTATGAACCAAACCGGACGCCTTCCTCCCAAACCGGTCCTGCGATATGGTATACCACCTTTCAATCCTGGGAGCAGGTCGGACAGTGGTATGGCAGGTTGGTGGAGCCGCAGGGCGTGATGGAATCCCCGCTGAAAATTGAAGTTGAAAAGGCGGTGGGTGAGCTCACCAAACCTCGTGAAGTTTTAGATGCGCTTTATCCTCTTGCGGCCAAGAAAGTTCGCTACACCGGTCTGGAGTTCGGCCATTCGGGAATCCTGCCTTATCGTTGTAACGAAGTTTGGGACCGACAGTACGGCGACTGTAAGGACAAATCGACCTTGCTGGTTTCGATGCTGCGGAGTCGGGGAATCAAAGCTTGGGTCGGATTGGTTAATACAAACAACGAGGGACTGATTCCGATGAAGGCTCCGGGGACGAGGATGTTCAACCACGCCATTACTATCGTTGATCTTGATCCGGGCGAGAAGGAGGAGTTGCTCTTTTGCGATCCCACCATCAGCTATGGCGTTCCCGGCGTGATCTCTCCTTCGACGGCTGACCGTGATGTTTTACTCGCCAGTCCGAAAGGCGGTCGTTTGCTGCGATCACCCAAGGCAAGTGCAGGTGCCTATGCCTACGATTTCGAACTTGAGATGGACGAGACCGGACGCATGTCCGGCTGGATGAACTGGAAGTCTTCCGGTTATTACGCGGTCTCCACTGCTTCAAAATATGATGGTATGGACCGGGAGAGCATGAGCTCGCGGATGACCCAGGTGGTCAGGAATTTTTTCCCCGGCGCGGAAGTGGTGGATTTTGAGGTGCCTGGTGACTTGGAGCCAGGAAGAACGGAGTTTCTCATCAAGGTCTTCTTCATCACGGCCCCTGGCGAATCTCCGGCCGGTGCCAATATCCCGGTGAACTTTCCGAGCTCCAGCACCATTTTCATGGACTATGGCGATCAGAAGAAACGGGAGTCGAATTACTTTCAATGGCAGGATGCCATCACGGTATCGATGTCCCTCAAGGTCGCCGAAGGTCTCGTGCCGGTCGTTCTTCACCCGCCCTTGCATGCGCTTTCTCCCGGCTATCACATCGATGCCAGGTGGGATTTTAAACCCACCGAGCTCAAGGCCTCGTTAAAAGTAGAGTGCCTCAAGGCAGTGCTCGGACCCGATGAAGTGCTGGCGGCCCGGCAGGCTTCCCGCGCATGGGCCCAGTGGTCTGATCAACCCCTTCTTCTCAAGGCGGGAAAGGATTGGAAGGCTTCCGAAAAAGGGTCGGAGATCAAACTTCCCCTGATGCCGACCGGTCAGGGCCAGCTGGCCTTGGTGCAGCGATGGTATCCGCTTTCGCAGGAATCCAAGCGGCGAAAGTTGGCGCTTGAGAAGGTCCTTCAACTTTTCCCCAATGATCCCGAGACCCTTTTCGATGCCCGTCTCTCGCTCGCTTACATTGATTACTATGCAGACCGCCTCCAAGAGGCTCGTACTTCCTACCGCAAGCTTTCGGCAAAACGACCGGCGGGGGTTTCGGCCGCGAGCTACTCCCTGGCTCAATACATGGAGGGATTGTGCGAGTATGACTTGGAGAGATTTCAAGAGGCTGCTGTTTTGTTTGAGAAGTCGGTCACGGTGGATGGGGTTTCGGACTTTCGGAAGGGGTGGGGACTGACCGGACAGGCCCAGTCTTTCATGAGAATGAACCAGTTGGACCGGGCCATTGGGATTTTCCTCACGGCTGAGAAGCTCGAGGCCAATCATCGTGCCGAGATGCTCAATGATCTCATCCATTGTTACCTTAAAAAGGATAAGGTCCGAGAGGCCGTGGCTGTCTGGCAACGATTGAAGACTGCCCTGGGCGATGAATCGATGACTGTGCTTGAGAGACTTGCCACCGATCCCGCTGATGCGCTCCTGGTTTCGAGTGAGCAGCTTAAGAAGTTCTTTGAAGCATTAAGACCAATACTGGATGAAGAAGAAGCGAGCACGCTGGATTTGCTCGTGAGCGATTTTTCCTATCAACGGGAGAAATTAAAAAAGGCCGCGGAATTGCGACTGGAACTCCTCGCTCTTCTGAATGAGAAGTTCCCTGATTACCTCTCGAATGATCTTTATGAATCCTTTGCCAATCAGGAGACCTACCAAAAAAAGCTGACAGAATTATACGGGAGCAACAGCAACGAATGGCTGGAGCACTGTTATGGATATCTCGCCCGCTTCGAAGTCGATGAAGATTTCACGACCTTCTTCTGGCACTTCATCATTCATGTGGAGTGGAAAGAGAACTCGTTGCCGAAGGCGCAACAGGTTTTGATGGAGTCCCTCATTCCCCTGTGCGAAATCATTCCTCACCAGGATGAAAATTACTGGGAATCGCAGTTCATTGTCGCGGAATGGCACGAGGAGCAGGGCGAGTGGAAGAAGGCCGGGGAAGTCTTCCGGGTGATGATAGAAAACCCCGCTTTTGATGCAGGTTATGCGGCCTCAGCCTGGAGTCGCCGGGGGGTCGCACTGGAACATCTGGGGCAGTGGGAGGAAGCCGTGAAGGTTCACTTGCACCTGAAGGCTGAGAAGATGGAGTCCGGCTCAGCGTGTCAGCAATTGATGCGTGCCGGTTGGATTCAGGCCCGGCTGGGGCAGGCTGATGAAGCCCTCAAGACATGGTCACTTCTCAAGGAGGTTCCCAAGAGCCTCTACGAATCGCTCGACGATGCGGATCTCATTAAGGAAGCCGCTCTTCTCGCCGGCATGCCGGAAAAGACAAAGTCATATTGGAAGCGAACCACGAAATGGTGGGACGAAATCCTGCAGGATTACCTCAAAGAGAATGATCTTGAGATTTCATCCGCGCCCCTCCTTTCAGACCACCTTCAGGAAGTTGCGATTAATGAACACTTAAGTAAAAAAGTTCAGGATATTGATTTGGAGGAACTCAGTGAGATCGTGACCGTGATCCTTTCCGGCGCTCGTTGGTTTCCTTCCTTCACCGAACGTATTCAGGATCTCTTTGAAAGTTATGTCCGTCCCATCACCAAGGCGAAGAATGAGGATTTCCGGAGAGTGGCCATGGCCTTACTCATTACCGTTAATACGGGGGCTGAAGAGGTTCAACTTGCGGCAGCCGGACAGGGTCTTTTCTACAAGGTGTTTCTCAAGGAAGAGGGTGCTCTGGAGTATGGCTATCAACTTCTGAAGAAGCTGGATCTTGAGGTTTATGATGGGGCCAAGGAGATCGCTTTGAGGCGAATGTCCTTCGCGGCGATGAGAGATCAGAAAGATCTGGAGAAGGTGGAAGGCTTGTTGCGGAAAGCCTGGGAACTCCGTGGTCGGGACAAGGGCCGTGTCACTATTGGAGTCGCCATTGCGCAGGTCCTTGAGGCCCGTGGTATGACCGGGGAAGCGATCGACTTCACCAAGGGAATCCAAAACGCAGCGAGTATTCGCGAGAATCCGGAGAGTCTCAAAGCAGTTGAAAAGTATCTCCAAACCCTGGAAGGCGAGTCCAAGGAGAAGCGGGCCTTCATTGCTCAAATTACAGAGCTTCAAAAGATCGATCCCGTTCCATGGCTCTCTCATGTGAGCCCGAATGCTCTTGAGGAAGAACGATTTGAGGACCCGGTGGATTTTCTCAGACGGTCCGGCGAGCCAAGACATGACCTCGAGAATTACAAATGGGGATCCCTCCTGTTGAAATCAGATTTGATCACAAAAGAACAGCGAGTGCAGGTGTTTGAAAAGTTGGTCGATTTTCATCTCAATCGCTGTCTGAAGAACAGCACCTATAACACCATGGTCGATCAGATTTTGGCGAACGCGCGTATTCCCGAAGTGATGCGGAAGACCATGCTTTGGAGATCTGCGGTCGATGCGAGCTTTGTCCAGATCGATGGGGAAAGGGTCCGGGAGCTCGCCGATCATCCATTGAGCAAAGGCTTAGCTGACAATTTGAAAGTCCAAGGGTTTCAGGATTTGCTTGCGGTAGCACAAGTGAAAAAGGGAAGCGCGGAAGAACAAGTTACTCAAATAAAAGCGATCATTGCACGAGGAGAGTTGAATGCCGTGTCTTCGGGTTGTATCCAAAATATCGCAAGCACGACCCGGGTTTATTTTGATCAAAAGGCAACTGCTCAGATCGAGAAGCTCTACAAGACGATCAAATTCACCGGGAAGACTTCGCGGGAAATGAGACAGGAAGCGATCCGGTATCGAAAATCCGCGGCGCAGGTTTCTGAGTTTTTTCAGTTTGTGCCAATTTTAAAAGCAGCGTTCAAAACGAGGCTCGCGGAATTGGCCGGGCAAGCGCCCGCGGACTGGGATGACTACCGCGATTACAGCCTGGGTCTGAGGCTTGATCGAGACTTCAGGATTGGGGTCTATGCGAAACTGATCCTCGAAGGAATTCCTCAAAAAATGATCCAAAATGCCACGTGGAGAACGATCATTCCTCATCTTATCGTGAAAGAGGGTCAAATCCTGGACGATGAGGCGGTGAAGATTCTTCTATCATCGCTGGAGGGGCTTGAATCCAAGGAAGCGGTCGCCTTTATTCTGGCACCTCTTTTCAGCCTTTCCGACTTCGGCAATGATCTCCAAATAAAATGTCAGAAGCCTGTCTCTTATACACATCTCCGAGCCCACGAGACCGAGGCTGATCTCG
>CAJXVQ010000218.1 GCA_913060685.1 uncultured Verrucomicrobiales bacterium | reverse complement strand
CGAGATCAGCCTCGGTCTCGTGGGCTCGGAGATGTGTATAAGAGACAGCGACTGGGAAGCGAGTCGTGAGGGCTTCGAATGTTGTCTGGACTCACTCTTCGACCTCACCCCGCCTACCGCTCTGATCCTCGACGAGCCATTTCTTTACAATACAGCCTTTCACTATCTCGCCCGGAAGGGCCTGCGGGTTCCACAGGATATCTCGATGGTCTGCACCGACACCGAGCCGAGCTTCGACTGGTGCCGACCCACAATCGCCCACATCCACTGGGACTACCGCCCGGTGTTGCGCCGCATCCAACGCTGGGTCAATAATGTGGCTCATGGCAACGAGGACCGGCGACAGAGTTTCGTTAAGGCGAAGTTCCTTGAGGGTGGCAGCATTGGCCCGGCATCGAAAAAGCGGTAATGGCCTCCATGAGTTCGTGATGGACCCAAATGGGCCATGTGTCGGTGCGAGATTGTCTTTCGTTGTGTGTGCATCTGTGAAAACTGCGACTGAAACACAAATTCCCAGACCCGCCTGCCCCATTCCCGGGTATGAGGACCACCTCATCCCAAAAGCAAATTTCTAGCAGCCCCATATTCCGCCCACCGCCTTAAAATTATGATCCGATCACTCACCATATTTTTCCTGTTCTTCATCGGAATCACTCCTCCCTCGAGTGGTGAAGAAAAGTTGAATGTCCTGTTTATTGCCGTCGATGATCTCCGCCCGGAGTTAGGTTGTTATGGATCGAAAATAAAGACGCCGAACTTCGATCGCCTTGCGGCATCAGGCATGTTGTTTCACCGCGCCTACTGTCAGCAGGCAGTCTGCGGCGCCTCCCGCCTTTCCATCATGGGCGGGCTGTATCCGACGCTGACGAAGGAACAAACTTTCCACGTCAATGGTTGGCGAAAAAGACATCCCGATTTACTGACGATGAACCAGCACTTCGGAAATGAGGGATTTGAAACAATCGGGCTTGGAAAGATTTATCACGAGAGCGGTCACTCGGGAGTCGATCAAAAAAACTGGACACGCTGGCTCTACCAAGGTGCTCCGGAATACACTCTCGAAGAGAATCGGAAAGCTCTCGAGAAATCCCTTTCCACCGGGAAAGGGGACGGACACGATTCTCCGAAAGGGCCGTCTACCGAAATGGCAGATGTTCCGGACGATAACTATACTGATGGGATGCGGGCGACTCGCGCAGCGCAAGTCCTTGGCGATCTCGCCAGGGATAAAAAGCAGTTCTTTTTCGCGGTGGGTTTTGCCAAACCCCACCTTCCATTCGTGGCTCCAAAAAAGTACTGGGACCTGTATCAGAGAAGCGATTTTTCAATGCCGTCGAATCGCGGGATTCCTCCCGGCTATCCCCCGTATGCCGCGAATCTGCCCGCTCATGAACTCCAGAAGTATTCCGATGTCGGAGGGAAAATCCCTACCGAGTTCGATGACGAGATGAATCAACGGTTGTTACATGGTTACGCGGCCTGCACCAGTTATGCCGATGCCAACCTCGGAGTCCTTCTCGATGCTCTGGAGAAACACGGTCTGACAAAAAATACGATTGTCGTGATGTGGGGAGATCACGGTTGGAAGCTGGGAGATCACTCCAGTTGGTGTAAACACACCAATTTTGAATGTGATACCCGGGTCCCTTTGCTGATGCGAGTTCCCGGTGGTCGGAAAGGCGTTACGACCAATCGCCTCGTTGAGTTGATCGATCTCTACCCAACTCTGTGTGATCTGACGGGTATCGCAATTCCGGCCCATTGTCAGGGGCGAAGCTTTAAACCTGTCCTCGAAGATGCCGCCGCAGGACACCGGAGGTTTGCCTACAGCACCTATCCAGCCCACAAAGAAATTGGCCATAGTGTCCGTTTTGGCGACTTCCGATATACCGAGTGGCACAAAGCAGATGGCACAAAATCCGCCCGTGTTTTTACGGATCTAAAAGCCGATCCCGGAGAGGTAACCAACTCGGTCGACGATCCAAAATACCAGGCAACAGTCGCAGCGGCGGAAGCTTATGTCCGGAAAGCCATTGAAATCGCGATGAAGCCTGCTGGCGGCATTACCGGGAGTGAAACCACCCATCATGGAGATCAGACGGGCATCGATCTTCCCGCATTGAAAGCAGCAGCAAAAGGTCGTTTTAAGTTCGGAGTTGGCACCAGCGTCGGCACCTTCGACAACCCTGGGGACACCGCACTCCTCGCGAAGCATTTTGATATCGTGACTCCGGAGAACTGCATGAAATCAACCAAGGTGCAGAAACAGGAAGGCGTCTTCGATTTCGAAAAGGCGGATCGGATTGTTGACCTTGCGGAAAAAAACGGACTCGAAGTGGTTGGCCACTGCCTGATCTGGGCGAGACCGGGAACCACTCCCCCGTGGTTCTTCAAAGATGGTGATCAAACCGTCTCCAAAGAAAAACTGCTGGAGAGATTGAAAACTCATATTCACACCGTGGCGGGGCGTTACCGGGGACGGGTGAAAATGTGGGATGTCGTTAACGAAGCCCTTGCTGATAAAGATGACGAATACCTCCGTGACATCGAGTGGAATAATATCCTGGGTGAAGAATTTTTGGTGAAAGCGTTCCAGTATGCAAAAGAGGCGGATCCCGAGGCCCTGCTTATTTACAATGACTACCGGTGTGATCATCCCGGTAAACTGAAAAAGCTAATACGATTGATTAAGTCGGTCAAAGAACAGGGCGGGCCGATCGAAGCGCTCGGTCTACAGGCTCACTATGAGTATGGCAAAATTCCATTTGAAGGGATTGAAAATGCCATCGCGGAAATGAGGAAGCTGGGGGTTAAGATCGTCTTTTCCGAATTGGATATGGATGTCACAACGCGGGCCCGCTGGTATTACGATCATGGAAAATTCCGCGAGGAAATGAAAAGCTGGGATCCGTATCCGACAGTCCCACCCGACGAGATCCTCAAGAGCCAGGCGGAACAATACGCAAAACTCTTTTCGCTGATCGCCAAAAACTCAGACGTCGTGGAGCGAGTCACCTTTTGGAATCTTCACGACGGGCACAGCTGGCTCAACTACTGGCCCTGGACACGGACCAATCACCCGCTTTTGTTTGATCGCGACAGGAAAGCCAAGCCCGCCTTTCATGCCGTTCATGAAGCGCTCGAGAAACAAGGTGCTCGATAACCAGGGGAAGTTCCGGGAAGATTAATCTTCTTGGCAAAGACCATTCGTTTCAAAGAACCCGCCCCTTCCTCAACCGCTCCGCCACACGGCGAAAAATCGCAACTCCTTGCCAGGTCCACTCTACCAAGGAGTCTTCCGAATTTAGCGAAAGCTCCGATTCCGACATTCGCAAAACCCCCGAGGGTCGGCCTCGCTTTGCGCACCCGGCTGCGGTGCGGATTGGAATGCCCGGTATGCCGCTGATGCCCGATGGTGGAAGGGCCCGGCATCTCGAGCAAAGGATGAAGTAAGAGCTCCAGGCATACCACGAGGTGCCGGAGGCTTTAAAAAAACGTTCGGGAAGCGATAGAGAATGAGCGGAGAATCAGTTCTGATAAAGATGAAGATGTGTGCAATCGTGTCCCTTTTGGGCTGGTTAATGGGAGGGGGCAGCCTTCAGGCGGATACGAGTCGTCCGGATCCCGCGGCGGTGAAGTCTGCGATCGAGAAGTCGATCCCACTGCTTGAAAAGACGACCGCGGGCGCAAGTGAGCACAAGCGTTGCTTTACCTGTCATGGCCACGCGATGCCGGTGGTCACTTTCGTGGAGGCGCGGCGCCGGGGATTTCTTATCGACGAGAAGAACATGGAAGCGCAGGTGAAGCACACCTTGACGGATTTGGCGCGAGGAAAGAAACGGTATCTGGAAGGAAAGGGTCAGGGCGGCGGATACACCCGGGCCGCTTACGCGCTGTGGTCCCTTCGGCAGGCAGGGTGGAAGCCGAATGAGGTTACCGGGTACGTCAGTGGGTATCTCGTCCACGACCAAAAGGCCGAGCGCTGGCCCAGCAACGGAAATCGTCCGCCAACGGAAGGTAGCGCCTTCACCACAACGTATTTGGCGCTCAAGGGCGTGGATGGATATGGAACGGTGGAACAGGCCGGGAAGATTGCGGTTCGTAAGAAGAAGGCCCTGGCGTGGTTACTCAAATCCGAACCAAAAGATACCGAGGATCGTGTCTTCCATCTCTTGGCACTCAATCATTTGAAGGCGGATCAAAAAGTGATGCAGGAAGCGGTGACAACGCTGCGCGAAGCACAGCGAAAGGACGGAGGATGGGCCCAACTTTCCAAGATGAAGAGCGACGCCTATGCAACGGGCTCGGTTCTCTACGCTCTCTACCGAGGCGGCGGAATGAAGGCTGACGACACGGTTTACCAGCGGGGGGTCAAGTATTTGTTGGAAACGCAAAAAGAAGACGGCTCGTGGCACGTGCGCAGCCGCAGCAAGCCGTTTCAGACCTACTACGAGAGTGGCTACCCTCACAAGAAGGATCAGTTTATCTCAATGGCAGCGGGAAGCTGGGCCTCGCTGGCCCTCTTGTTTACGATCTCCCCTGAAGAGGTGGTGAAAGAGTAGCCGAGCTTGAAAATCACACCATTCTCTTCCCCTCTCCGATCCTCTCAAGTTCTCAACTCGTAAAGCAAATCCCTATCAGTTAAAATATCACGAACGACATGCCCGTGGACATCGGTGAGACGGAAATCCCGACCTCAGTTTCGATAGGTCAGGTTTTCGTGATCGAGGCCCAAACACCTCGTTACCGGAAATTTGCTGGTGCGGAACCCGCAGTATGGGAAGGTTCGGAATGCCTCACGTATTTGCCGCCGCCGCGTTCCTGATCATTTCCTCTCTTTCGGGAATTGCGGGGGCGATCGAACTCTTTGACGGGAAATCTTTGGACGGCTGGCAATCGGTCGGGTCGGCCAAATGGCGCGTGAAGGACGGTATGATTGTCGGGGGACAAGACGGCGATCCAAAGCGCAGTGGGATCCTGATGACAAAGGAATTGTTCAAGGATTTCGAACTCGAGCTCGAGTTCAAGATCGACGAGCACGGAAAGTACAACAGCGGGGTCTACTTACGCCACGGACCCGGCGAACGCCGGCAACGGGGCTACCAGGTCAATATCGGCAGGGGCGCGGCCGAGGAATATGTCGGCCTTCATTACAAGACCTGGCTCGATAAGGGAGACGAGCACGACACCATCCGCAAAAAGCTTGAGTGGAACCATCTCCGGATCCGCGCAGTCGGTGCCCACATCGAGGTCTGGTTGAACGGCAAGGCGATTGTTGACTACACAGACCCGGGACCCGCCCCGGAGCACATCGATGCGGGAGCAATTGCTTTTCAAACCTACGGTGCCGAGGGTCATGATGGTTGGGTAAACTTTCGGAACATCACCATCACCGATCTCGATCCCAAGGACTTGGATTGGCCGGTGTATCTCGGCGGCAAAGAGCGCAACCTCTATTCGCCACTCCAACAAATCAACCGCGGGAATGTTTCCAAGCTGGAAGTGGCCTGGACGTATGAGACCGGCGAGAAAGGTGAATATCAGGCCAACAACCTCATTGTCGATGGCATCCTCTATACGCCCTCGCAATCGCGAAAGGTGATCGCTCTGGACGCCGCCACCGGTAGGGAACTCTGGAAATGGGATCCGGCCAAGGAGCGCTCCGGGAAAGGGCGCGGAAGGCAACGGGGCTTGGCTTATTGGGAAAACGAGACCGGAGGTGAACGGCGATTGTTCACCGGGGTGGCGGGATTCCTTTTCGCCCTGGATCCAAAAACAGGCGAGGTGATCCGCGACTTCGGAGAGAACGGATCGATCAACCTTGGTTCCGGGCTGAACGTTCCCGGGGTCATCCACAAGGATCTTGTGATTCTTGGCGGCGTGGGCGGCAAGGGTGCGGTCCGGGCCTTCGACGTGAGGACCGGAGCCCAGCGTTGGATCTTTCACCTCATCCCCCGCCCCGGCGAAGTGGGCTACGAGACGTGGCCGAAGGACGCTTACAAAACGGCCACCGGGGTGATGCCGTGGTGCGGTCAGTCGCTCGATGAAAAGCGCGGAATTGTTTACATCGCGACGAAGACCGCTGAACCTGATTTCTACGGAGGCAAACGTCATGGCATGAATCTCTTTGCCAATTCGATTGTGGCGTTGAACGCCTCCACCGGAAAACGACTCTGGCATTACCAAATCGTTCATCACGATTTGTTAGATAAAGACCTCCCCTGTCCGCCGGTTCTCTTGACCGTGAATCATGGAGGCAAGCGAATCGATGCCGTGGCCCAGGGCACAAAACATGGCCGGCTCTTTGTCTTCAATCGAGTGACCGGTGAACCCCTGTGGCCGATCGAGGAGAGACCGGTTCCAGCATCCGAGTTGCACGGCGAACAGGCCTGGCCAACCCAACCCTACCCCACCAAGCCGGTGCCGTTAATGAGGCAGCATTACACCGAAGCGGATGCCTCGAACATTTCACCTGAGACTCACCAGATGACTTTGGATCGCATTCGAGCTTCCCCGAATTTCGGACCCTTTCCCGCACCGAGCTTGAAAGAAACCGTCATGTTCCCGGGATTCGACGGAGGGATGGAATGGGGTGGCGGTGCCGCGGACCCGGATGGCATCTACTACGTGAACATCAATGAGATGCCCTGGCTTCTGCAGATGGTGGAGACACGCCGGGCCGACGGCTCCCAGCTGATTCCGGGAGAGAAGGATTACATGCTCTATTGCGCGGCATGTCACGGCTTGGACAAAAAGGGAAATATCGCCGTGGAATCTCCATCCCTCGTCGACATCGGCAAACGGAAGACGCGGGCTGAGATTGAACAAATCACCAGGCAAGGCGGTGGACGCATGCCCGGCTATGCCACCATGCCCGAAGCCCAACGAACGGCCATTTTAAACTACATCCTGAACGAGCCCCCCCCTTCTCCGCCTCTGAAAAAAGAGGGAGCTTCCGACAAAGAGAGCGATAAAGAAACATCTTACGCCTTCGGAGGCTTTCGACGTTGGCTCGACAAGGAAGGTTACCCGGCGATCAAACCGCCATGGGGAACACTCAATGCGGTTGATTTGAACACCGGCGAGATCAAATGGAAAGTGACCCTCGGCGAATACCCGGAATTGACAGCCCGCGGGATTCCTCCAACGGGCACAGAGAATTACGGTGGCCCGGTGGTGACGGCGGGTGGACTGATTTTTATCGGAGCGACGGCTGACGAAACATTTCGCGTGTTCGACAAGGAGACCGGAAAAATTCTCTGGAAATCAAAATTGCCCTTCGGTGGCAACGCGACTCCCAGCACCTACATGGTGGATGGCAGACAGTATGTCGTGATCTCAGCGGGAGGAGGCAAGTCCGGTCGCCCAACGGGAGGAAGCCTGGTAGCCTTCGCCTTGCCCAAGTGAAAACAGACTTGCTGGCGTGAGATGAGGGCCGTTCAATCGGGCTGTGATAAAATTCGCCGATGTCATCCTGGTCCTGCTTCTCCTCCCTGTTCGCGCGGCCGAGCCGCTCCCACTGCCTGCTTCCACACCTTGGGACGTGGAGGCATTATCCCAGACGCCGACTCACGAGTGGCTGAAGGAAGACAGCCCGGTGAAATCGCTCACCTATCGCGGGCTGCCTTACAAGGGGAAACCAACCAGCGTCTTTGCCTACTACGCATCACCCACAAGTTTCGGCATCAAGGCTGACAGGTCGGGTAAGTTCCCCACCCTCGTCCTGGTGCACGGCGGCGGCGGGAAGGCCTTCCCCCAGTGGGTCGAACTCTGGGCAAAGCGCGGCTATGCCGCCATCGCGATGGACCATTCCGGTCGCGGCCCCGATGGAAAGCGCTTGCCCGACGGGGGACCGGAACAAGGCCACCCACAGAAGTTTGCGACGATCGACGAGCCTCACGAAAACCAGTGGTCCTATCATGCCGTGGCAAACGTCTTGCTGGCCCACTCGCTGGTCCGCAGTTTCGAGGAGGTCGATATCGAGCGCACCGGCGTGACCGGGATCAGTTGGGGCGGCTACCTCACCTGCATCGTGGCAGGCGTCGATTCACGATTTAAGTTCGCAATGCCCGTCTACGGATGCGGGTTCCTACGCGACAACAGTGCCTGGACGGATTCCGAATTCGGCAAGATGAGCTCCCTGCAATCCGACAAGTGGCACAAATTATGGGATCCTTCGCAGTATCTTGCTTCGGCACGCATGCCGGTCGCTTTCCTAAACGGCACAAACGATTTCGCCTACCCGATGGACAGCTACGCCAAGTCCTGCGCTTTGGTTCGCACCGAAAAAAATTACAGTATCCAACTCAAGATGAGCCACGGCCATATTTTCAACTTCCCGGAGTTTTTCATCTTCGCAGACCAGTATCTCAAGAAGGGAGTTCCCATGCCAATTGTCTCACGACCTGCACTGAAGAACGGGAAGATCAACTCTGGGGTCACATCCTCCACAAAACTTCTAAGCGCACGACTTCATTTCACCACCGGTCCGCACAAGAAGAACAAAACCCGTCCGTGGACGACCCGTGACCTCACCCTGACGGACAAGCGTATCGAAGGCGATGGACCGCCGGACGACGCGACGGCTTGGTATGTTGAGGTCACTGATGAGCGCAAGGCGGTGGCAAGCAGTGAGGTGATGACACGGTAAGGTGGAGCTCTTGCGAGCCAATCTGCGACCTTATTTCAGCCAGTCCGGAAGCCCCTTCTTGTCCACCACCCAAGGCGCTTTCGCAGCCAGATTGATCAACCCGGCCACATCTCCGTATTTCGCAGCGCCGGGCAGGAGATCCGGATCGCGAATGCTCTTCACTTTGATGAACTCGAATCCGTCGGTCTCGATCACAACCCGATCGAGAGCCTCACCAGCCGCGAAATTGACCGCAGCCGCCCAGTGCCCGGCTCCCTTGAGCCCCACCAGATCGATCTTCTCCGCACCGTGCGGATCGTTCCGAATCATCGTGATCGTACTGAGGACATCGTGAAGTCGTTGCACAAAGAGAGGACGGTTATAACCAAGGGTGTAGGCGGCGGATTCACGCGGATTCTTGACCCGGCGCGTCTCGCTCACAGCCTCTCCATCCGCAATAAATTCGCCCTGCAGAAACAGGTCCATTCCACACACCGAGTTTCCGTCCGCAAGCAGCTTCTTCACCTCGGGCCGTGGTTCTCCATTCTGATCGTAAAGCCCGGCTTTCCCGTCGGGGCTCAGCCAAATCACGGCATGCTTGTTCCATTTCACTTTGGGATAAAGCCACACCACCGGGACCTGCTCGTTGTAGGTGGAATTGTTGTGAAGTCCCGGCATCTCGAGGTAGCTGCCGCGATCTTTCTTACTCACCAACTGCCACTCGACCTTCCCCGCGTCCTTCAGCTTCGAATCAAGGACAACTTCCCACCCGCGCCGGGCCACCTCAGGATCGGCCGCCACCTTCTTGGCCGAATCCTCCCTCAGCGCCGCCAGCAGCTTGCGCTCAAAGTCATCCCCACCCTTCGGCTTCGGGTGCTTGTCATCCCACACAGTGAGGTCCTTGTCCGTCAGCCGTTTGTGTGCTTGCTCCACGTCCGGTGCATCTGATCCCAGGCCAAGGTGCCGGTTGAACCAGCGATACATCGCTTGGCGTGAGGGCAGGTTGTAGTTGTGCCCGAACTCGGTGCGCTCGTGCAGCATCAGCATGTCCGGTGCCCCCAGGATCTCGTAGGTCTTCTTTAATTCCGGAAATCCTTTTGTCGCCATCTCCTTGGTCCAGTCATTCGCGGCGGTGAGGCCGAGCGGCTTGGGCGCAAACAAGGCCGCAAAGGCAACATTTCCGTCCGTCACGCGCATGAGGGTGGAGTTTTCGCAAGTGCAACCGCCTTGCATCGCAGTCGAGACCATCACGGCCGGCATCGAGACTTTTACGCGCGGATCGAGCGCCGAAATCACAAAGGTCTGGGTCCCTCCCCCGCTCGCACCGGTCACGGCGATTCGCTCGGGATCGACATCGTCGAGGCTCTGAAGAAAATCGATGGCGCGCATCGAGTTCCAGGTCTGCAACATCATAACACTCTGCAAATGCGATTCCGCCTGGGGCGTGTAGAGTCCCCAGTTTTTCTCGCTGATCATTTCGGGCCGCTGCTTCGCAAAGCGGTGAGCAAGCTGGTAGGAAATCTGGTCGTTGTCACAGTAACCAAGCACTGTCTCTTATACACATCTGACGCTGCCGACGATCTACTCTGTGTAGA
>CAJXVQ010000217.1 GCA_913060685.1 uncultured Verrucomicrobiales bacterium | reverse complement strand
CGAGATCAGCCTCGGTCTCGTGGGCTCGGAGATGTGTATAAGAGACAGGATATGGAAGGTAAAGCTGCTGAGGCTCAGAAGCAGATCCAAGCGGGCAACGAAGAGAAGTTGAAGCTTCAGAAAGAAGTCGAAAATTTAAAAAGCCAAATTGAAGCCTTGAAGAAATAAAAGGTGGAGAACCCGGAAGCACCGTCTAAGTGAAGCTGATCTTCCGAGGAAGAAGAGCCAGCAAAGACAAGACGGGATTACCGAAGAGGCAGAAGGCTCAGAGAACTGAGATCCTTCGCAGTGGGGGGGCGGATCTTGGTTCACCAGATCCTGCCAATCACGCCGCCTTCGAAGCATCAAGATCCCGCATGCTCCCACGGCGAGTCATCCGGTTGTTGGCTCTGGAATGAAATGCATCGTAATGAAAGCGCTCGAAGGTAGGGGCTGGTTTCCAGTTGGAGGAAGGTTACATTGTTTTCGCTAAAGTCGGGATAGGCGGAGGCGCGCCATAGTGCTCCTAATTCGTTCCTATTCGTGTTGGCTCACCTCGCCTTACTTTATTTTCGAGCCCTTGATTTCCAGGACGCCGGAAACTGCGAGATGGTCCGATTGATCGTAGCCCCGCGATCCGAAAACACCCGGTTTGACGACCTGACTACTGACTGCCGAACAGTGCTTGTTGTAAAAGATGTAGTCGATCCGGCTGTCGCCGCAGGTCAATCCCGGGCTGATCTTTTTGTCCGGATGAGCCGTGCGAAACAGATCCTTGTAGCCGTGATCGGCCAGGTAACGTGTCACCTTCCATCCTCCACGGACATCGATATGGGAACGCGTGTTAAAGTCGCCGATGATCAGAGTCGGCAGACCGCGGTAGCGTTCGAGTTTTTTCTGGATCCCTTTGATCTCTTCAAGTCGCATTGAGGTCATCTTCTCGTTGCTCCCGTCACCCCACGGATGCAGGTGCAGGACGAATACCACCAACCGGTTCCCCTTCGCGGTTTCCAGAAGCGCCATCGTTCCACCACGATAGATCGGAACATCCGGATCGAAGTGTTCATGGTCCTTTTCCGCCATCGCGTTGAATACCTCGGAGCGGATAATCTTGTGCTTCGTCAGCAGGACCTGCGGCATATAGAATCCATTGACCGTGTGCGCTTTCGCCGGGAGTTTCTCGGTCGGGGAGCGACCACCGAAGACTGAATTGTATCCAAGACTCTTGGCAATCGCTTCGTTTCGCTTCTCGTCCCAAGCCTCGTTCAGACCGACAATATCAGCCTCGGATTTACGGATGATTGCAGCGAGATCATCAACCCCGATCTGCCACATGTGAATATTGTAGCTGAGCACACGCACGTTTTCGGCAGAGGGCTTCGTCACAGATTTACCCGGCGTCTCCGGCTCGATCCCGAAGGCGGGTGAGCAGAAGATGAGAGACAGCAGTAGAAGACGGGTTGTATTCATCGGGTGATTTCTCCTTTGAGAGTGAGGGGAGCATCGTGTTGAGGTCGGTGGCACCGCCGATTATTGGGCGCCTATCTCTTTGATCCACCTGATCATGGAGTCGGCGTAATCTTCCTTTGTTTCACGGATTGCGGGTTTGCCGCCGAGCATTGTCGGGCCATGGATGCCGCCTTTGACGAGGACTAACTGCGTGGGCACTCCATGCTTTTTGCAAGCTTCATGGTAGCGCTTTGAATTTTCTGGATTGACAGTTTTGTCGGCCGTTCCGTGTGCCAGGAATGCCGGTGGTGTCTTTTGATCGATCTGCTCATCGTTGGAGAGCTTGGAGAGTAATTCTTTAGATTGATTGGCTCCGAGCAAATGACGGCGACTGCCGGCATGGGTATGCGCATCTCTCATGGAAATGACGGGGTAGATCAGGCAACTGAAGTCGGGACGGGCACTTATTTCATCGATCGCATCAATCGGTTGATACCCAAACGGCTCGTCGTAATGCACACTCAATGTTGCCGCCTCATGCCCGCCGGCAGAGAATCCCATGGCCCCGATCTTGTGTGGCTCGATCGCAAACTCCTTTGCCCGACTGCGGACGATCCGCATCGCACGCTGCGCATCCCACAAGGGTATGGGATGATGGAATGGGCTACAGCGATAGCTGACCATAAAAACAGCAATCCCGTTGTTGTTTAGAAATTTCTTCATCGGCAATCCCTCTGACCCGATGCAGACAGCGCCATAGCCGCCACCACAGAAGATCACCATCGCGACACCCGTGTTCTTGTCTTTAGCAGGCAGATAGACATCGATGGAAGGCACACGAATATCTCTACGATTCGTGCTGGCGGCTTTATGGGTAGCTTCCTTGATCGCGGCCGCCGTGGCGTGTGCTTTTTCAGCGTCACCTTCCTTCGCTCCAGGGGGAACTTCCGGCCAAAGAAGAATCGTCTGAACGTGGGCATCTGCAGCGAAGACATTGAGCGTCGCCCAGACAAAGATAAGAGTCAGTAGTTTGGTAGTTTTCATGCGGAAGTTGGTTTTTTTCGGAGCGTTTGAGATCCGTGAGAGTCACGTCCCGGTGAATTTGCGCCATGATGCCCGGTCTCGATCTTAGTTCTTCGGGATTTCGTTCACCGTGTAATAGGCCTTGGTGTGAAGAAGGGACTCCCCGTCCGCGGACTTCATGGTGCTGAGATTGAAATCGTGGATGTGGCCCTCGACTATCTTGTCGAGATATACCCTCACCGAAAGGCCGTCGGCCGCAGGCACCGCCTTCGTCACCTTCGGCGTCGTCTGGTCCAGCTCCGGGCTGCCGTATCCTGCGGCATATTTGTGCGTATAAGTGGTGATTGTATAGACGTCGGTTCTCGCCGCGATTTCACCATCGACGGGCTTGGTGAAGTGTATCAGGAAGCCATCCTTCTTGATGTTAATCTCCTTGATCTCGAAGGGCATCAGTCCGGTCCAGTCGATGCGCTGCAAGGCAAAGGGCTCCGTCCCGCGGACCGGCCACTGCCGATTGGTGGTGAAGCCGCCGGTGACCAGTTGACCCTGAGGTGAGAACTCGACGTGCATGGTCCCCGTGGCCAGGCCCTCGCGGAATGGGTAGCAGGCGCCCTGCCAAACTCCATTGATCTCTTCGGTTGTCGCTCGAAGGATGATGCTCAAGGTGTAGTCGCCCATGAAGATCTGGTTTTCGAAGGGACCGAACTTACCTCCGGTTTTGTTCAAACGGAAACCGGAGATTGAACGGCCCATTTTGATATACGGGAAACGCACCACCGGGGGCACGAGTTCCTTGACCCGCTTCTTCTCCACCTGCAGGCGTGATGGCGTATTGGGCACTACCGCCGGCGCATCCATGCCGGGAACGAAAGGATACCAGTTGTAGCTCGCGGGATGCCCGAGGAAGCCTCCCTGCTTGAGATGCTTCAATGAGCAGCAACCGTTCCAGGGACCCTGGCTTTCGATGGCAAACATCACCCCTTCGGCATTCGGGCCGACGCCGGCCGGACTGCGCAAGCCACTGCATACCGGGATCATCTTGCCGTCCGGCGTGACCTTCACCGCCCACCCCCGGAAGAGATTGTGTGACTTGTAGGAACCACTCAGTCCGAGTGCCACCCAGATATTCCCCTCCGGGTCGTGTTTGGAACCGAAGGCGAACTCGTGCCCCTCGGCGTAACCCCAGTTGTTGCTCAGGGTGTCGTAGCGATCGGCGATCTCGTCGCCATCGGTGTCAGAAATCCGGGTGACTTCCCCGAACTGCGTGGCGGTCATCGCCCCGTCTTTCCAGGACAAGCCGAAGATCTCATCCTGACCACTTGCAAAGAGATGATACTCCGGTGTTGGCGGGGACGCGAAGGCACCCTTGATAAAATAGATATCGCCGCGCCGGGTTCCCACTGCCAGCCGTCCATCCGGCAGGATCTCGAAACTGCCGGCCCGCATTGGAACGGAGGGCGGAATCGGGATGTCGACGATGGGGTAATACTTCGCCTCTTCCTCCGCAGTTCCCCACATTGCCCCCAGGTCTTCAGCTTGAAGGAGAGAGGTGACCGAAAGGGCCAGAAGACCCGCGATGAAACATTTACTTACCATTGATACTCGAGGGTGAGGGTGGAGCGCCCTTGGGGCAGCGTCAGAGGAATGAGAACTTCGCCAGGCTCACCCTCGCGAACGAGGCCCTGATGATCGCCGGTGATGCGCAATTGGAGTTGGTCGATGACGAAAGAGCGATGCGACTGCTTGGTGATTTTTTTGCCGGAAGCCGCGCGGAAATAAAAGAGCTTTTGGGCGCTTGGTGAATCAAAGCGGAAGGTCCGCTTGAACTTTGCCACGCCCTCTTTATCGAGGACATCCTCGAAGAAGTCCTCCACTTTGATCTCGCCGTAACGGTACTGGAATGTCGGCCTTCGCAAGGCATCCAAATGGTATCCACGAAACTGGTATCCGTGATCGTGGGGAAAGGTGTAGTCGGTCTTTCCTTTGTAAGGCCAGTCGTCATCCATCGACTTCAGACGATGGAAAGAAATGCCCGGAGGGAAGGCGACCTGATCACTGCCGCGAGCTCTGAAGGACCCGTGATTGACGTTCACAAACTCCCCCTTCCAAAGGAGTCGCAATGCCATCTCCTCAGAATCGAAGGCCAGGTTGATTCGTTCCGGATAGCCCACGCCGATGCCACGGTAGCCGGCGGTGCCACGACCCCGGGCAATTTCCGCCACGTCGCTAACACGAAGTTCATTTGACTGGCGGGACAGGCCCTTCGGCTTCTTGGCCCGGGTGCCATCCGCGAGGTAGGCCCACAGCGCCTCAATCTGTTCCGCACTGTTCCCCTTGAGGACATCCGGTCGGATCGACTGGCCGCCGGGCCAGTAGCTGGGCATGATCACCGTTGTGTGAAAGCGCGCGGGGTCCCGCATGTAGAGATGAAACCAATTCTTCTGGAGACGCTCCGTCACATGCAAAAGGTCGAGGGCCCCTGCCCCGCCCTCTTGTCCGTTGAAATCGTGGCAGGCGATACAACTGAAACCGCTGGTTCCCATCATCTCATAACCGGCATTTTTGGACTCCTGAATGTTGGTGATTTTGGGAAAGGTCACCGCTTCCAACTTGTCGACCTTGCCGAACAGATCCACCAAATGCCCGACGTTTGCCTCGCCGTACTGAGGCATGTTCGCATCGAGGTACTTCCGCTGGCGCTTGCCGTGCAGCAGCACTTCCTTGATCCACTCCGGAGTCAGTTTTGCTCCGACGTGGGAGAGCGGCGGCGGCAGGCGGCCCTGGTTGCCCAACTCTGGATGGCTCCCGGTAAAGTAGGCGTCACGCTCCGGAGAAATCCCTCCCAACCCAGCTCGATCATGACAAGCGATGCAATTGAAAGTAACGAGGGTCTTATCGATCTGCTCCCGGTCGTTGAGAATTTTCTTCTCCACGCGGGGCAAGGCCTTGGCAATCAACTTACGTTGGTCCGCACTCAGATTGAAATGCGGCCATCCTCCACGAGTCTCGCTCAAACACCCCTTACCTGACTCAAGTTCACCAAAAGGAACTTCAAATTCCGGAGTTTCCTTCAGATCATCATGGCAATTGGCACATCCCAGAGTCGCAAACTTTTCGCGTCCACGCGCTGCGAGCCGGGCATCCACTTTGAGCGGCTCAAACGCGGGGATGGGCTTGTCTGAAACTGAAAGCATCGAGGAAGGAATGGGCCCTCGCTTAAACTGCGGCCCCTCCATCTCGAACGCGAACCTCGGATCGCGCCCGGTGTGGAAATAGGTCAACTGGATCTCCCGCCATCCCGCCTGCAGTTCCACACTCCCCTCCAGCTTCATCGGGCCGCGTCGGTTGCTGGGCTCCTCAAGAACGATCTCCTTGCCGTCGATATGCAGGGAGCCGCCATTCATGTGCAGGAAAAAGGTATAAGGTCCACCTTGGGCGATGTTCAGCCACCCACTGTATTCGAGCGCGATGTTGTGCGGCACTTTCCCGAAGCTCTCCAAAGAGAAGTCCTTGATCTGTCCGGCCCTTTCCGCCTCCACTTTGTCGCTGTCCAGCCCCTCCCACACTTGGCCGCGATACCTTTTGAAGGAGAGGTGACCCGGCACCCGGGTCTCCCGCAGTAGGTAGTGAGCAATGCGCTCCGCTTCCTGCCCTTGCAGACGCAGATCGGGCATGCGTCCCGAGGGCCGGCTGGCATGAGGGCGCTGCAGGAACCCGGTCAGGCTCTTAACGCTGTATTTTTTCTCCAAAGCCCCGAGTGGGGCGGACTTCCCCCGCAGCAGTTCGGTCCCGTCCGCAGCACGCGGCGAATGGCAGGCGATGCATCCCCGGGAATGAAACAACTTCTCCCCGTGCCCGGAAGCAACCGCATCAGGTGGTTGTAGGGAAAAATCGTTCTTCTTCAGCGAGAGCAAATAGTGGGTGAGGGATTTGGCCGCCTCCTCCCTTTCGCCCTTCCCCAACTGCGCGAGGGCATCCGGCATGGTGGTGCCCGGTTTGGTCCCGTGCGGATCGCGAATGAATGCTTCAAGGTAACTCGGATTTACCCGCGATCCGACCGCTGACAAACGGGGAGCCTTCTTCGATCGAGTGGCAAAGGACGCCTCGCTCCGATGGCAGGCCACACAGTTGAGTTCCTCAATGAGAACCTGGCCCTGGAGCGCTGGCTCAAGTTCGCTCGAAACCAAGCCGGGAATGATCGGTTCTGCAAGGGCGGCTGGAACCACGCTCAGCAGGAGGCAGGATCCGAGGTTGATCAGTTTGGCGAAATTAGTCACAGGCGAAAGGAGTGAGGAACGATGGGGATGTTTGAGTAATGCCGAAATCTGTCTAACAAGACAAGAGCGCAAACGGGATCGGCAGATCACCCCGGCGCCCGGAACTCAGATGGCATTGAATAGACCTTCCTTCAGGCTTCTATGAAAGGATCTCCCGCACAACCCTGGTCTCTTCGACACCGGTCGGGGTGTTGTTGAGCCCCTGGTATTTGAAGGTGAAGCGTTTGTCGTCGATACCCAGGCAGTGGAGCACGGTGGCGCTGAGATCACGGATATGCACCGGATCCTTGACGATGTTGTAGCAGAAGTCATCGGTCTCTCCGTGCGTGCGGCCACCTGCGACGCCGCCGCCAGCCATCCACATGCTGAAGCATCGACCGTGATGGTCTCGCCCGGCATTCAGCCCTCCCTGGCTGTAAATGCTGCGTCCGAACTCACCGCCCCAAACCACGAGAGTGTCTTCCAACATCCCGCGTTGTTTTAGGTCAGCGACGAGTGCGGCTGACGCCTGATCGGTGTCGTTGCACTGAGCGGTCAGGTGCGTTACCAGCGAATTGTGCTGGTCCCAGCCACGGTGAAAGAGCTGGATGAAGCGCACGTCCCGCTCTGCCATTCGGCGGGCGAGCAGGCAATTATAGGCGTAGGTTCCAGGGATTCTGGCATCTTCGCCATAGAGTTCGAAAGTACTGTCCGGTTCATCAGAAAGGTCGGTAATTTCCGGGGCGGAAGCCTGCATGCGGTAAGCCATGTCGTATTGGTAACTGCGGGTGGCAATTTCCGGATCACCCGTTTGGTTAAGCCGCATGGCGTTAAGGGCGGCCAGATCGTCCAGCATCTTTCTGCGGCTTGCACGGTCAATACCTGCCGGATCATCCAGATAGAGGATGGGGGTTCCGCCGCCACGTAGCTGGACTCCCTGGTGGCTGGAGGGGATGAAGCCACTGCCCCAGAGTCGGGAAAAGATCGGCTGACCGGGGTTCTTGCCGGAACCTTGGGAGAGCATCACCACATAGCCCGGCATGTCCTGATTCTCACTGCCAAGGCCGTAGTTACACCAGGCACCGAGGCTGGGCAGACCGGGGATCTGGGAACCGGTATTGATGAAGGTGATGCCGGGGTCGTGGTTGATCGCTTCGGTGTGGACGGATTTGATCAGGCTGATGTCATCCGCCACCTTGCAAGTATGCGGTAGCAGATCACTGATCGTGAGTCCGCTTTGCCCGCGTGGTGCAATTTTCGCAATGGGCGCATTCACGAGGAACTTTTTCTGACCAGCCGTCATGCCGGTCACCCGCTGGTCACCGCGCACACTATCCGGCAGGTCGCTGCCATGGAGCTTTTTCAAGATCGGCTTGTGGTCGAACAGGTCGACATGTGACGGCCCGCCGGATTGGAACAGATAGATCACCCTCTTGGCCGTTGGCTTGTGGTGAGGAAATCCGGACAGCCCCATCGGGTGCCCTGCCGCTGCTTGCTGCGGAGGCATGCCCATGAAGGCCAGGGTGCCTGCTCCCGTGCCGATGAATCCGCGTCTTGAAATGGAATGATTGCCCATGCTACTGCTTGGTAATGGTTTCGTTGAGATTTAGGATCGTGGAGGTGACCATGGTGTAGGCGGCAAGATCGAGGTTAGGCCCGGAGTCTTTCGGTGTGAGCAGCAACTCCTGGGCGGCCTTGGGCTCTTTGGTGAATCGTGCCAGTTCACGAGCATGAGTCGCAGTTAGAATCTCCAACTCCCTGGCATTGGGGGGACGTGCGGTGGCCAAGCGAAAGGCGTAGCCAATACGGCTCTCGATGCTGTTGCCTCCCTCAGCCATCATGCGTTGGGCAAGAGCTCGCGCGGCTTTGAGATACTGTGGGTCATTGAGTAGGACAAGTGCCTGAAGGGGGGTATTTGTGGCGAGGCGGCGCACGGTGCAGGTCTCACGCGATGGCGCATCGAAGATCGCCATGGAAGGTGGCGGTGAGGTGCGCTTCCAGAAGCTATACATGCTGCGGCGAAGTGTGTTCTCTCCGGCATCCGGGAAATAAGCCTGTGCGGTGAATGCTCCGTAGCCGAAGTGGCTGATCTGGCGCCACAGTCCCTCGGGCTGTTCGGGATAGACGCTTGGTCCTCCGAGTTGAGGGTTGAGCAGGCCACCGATGAACAAGGCGTTGTCACGGATTAGCTCGGCGGACAGGCGGACGCGCGGGGCGCGGGCGAGCAGGCGGTTCCCGGGATCGGCCGCCAGTAGCTTGGAGGAGATATCGGAGCGCTGCCGGTAGGTTTCGGACATCACAATTTCCTTGAGCAGTTGCCTGACATCCCAACCATTCTCCCGGAAGCGGATAGCCAGCGCATCGAGCAGTTCCCGATGGGACGGCCACTCACCTTGGGAGCCGAAGTCTTCGGTGGTGCGAACCAGACCGGTGCCAAAGATCAACTGCCAGAAGCGGTTGACCGCCACTCGTGCGGTCAACGGGTGTTTCTCACTGACGAGCCAGCGCGCCAGTGCCAAACGGTCGGCGGGTGCGTCATCCGGAAGTTGCGGGAACATCATCGGGACGCCTGCAGAGACCTCTTCGCCGGGGTTGTTATACTCGCCCCGAATCAGAATGTTCGTCTTCCGTTTCCCATTAGAATCCATCACCATGACGCTCGTCTGGCTACTGTCTTTGAGCTGCTTTTCGATAATGCTCAACTCGATTCCAAGGGCCTTGTTGAAGCGCTTGTTCAAGCCGCTCGATTGCTTCAGGAACGCATCGTTCAGGCGCATGTTCTCCGCGTCGCTGCGCGCTTCAGAAGCCTTATTGAGAATCGCTACCAGGTCTTGCTCCGGTGCGGAAGTGGCCTGCCGGGCCCTCAAGTCGCCCCACGGTGCGGAGCCATGCTTTCCCAGCGAAACAGAATCTTTCCAGCCGTTCTCGCTGGCCAATGCCCCGGGGGGGCCTTCCCGGGCAGGGACCTTCCACTGCCAGTCCGGTCCACTCGTTACGAAATCTTTGCGTCCCCCTTCGAAGTTGAGTAGGATCACGGCGATGAATCCGGCCTGGCCGCCGGCGTTGCGGGCATCTGCCGCGATGACGTTGATTCCTTCCTTCAATTGATCGGTGATCTCCAGGATCTTGGGCTCCATCCATGGTTCGGCGTGGCTGACCTTCGTGCCATTCACGTAGAGGTCGGCGCTATTGTCACAGGTAAAGAAGGCGAATGCAGACTCAAGGGCCTTGCCGACCGTCATCTCTTTTCGAACGAGCATCCGCTGAGTGCTACTCGCTGCCTCAGCCCAGATCCACTCGGGCGTGTGATCATCGGGGGGGAACTGAAAACCGGTAATCGCCTTGACGGGTATTGTATCGGCTTCGAGGTTTTTGGCCAGGAGGTCTGCCTTCCAGGCTTCGAATTTTCCCGGGTCGGTCTTCTTTAAGTCATTGCGCAGTTGCTTGATTCGTTCAGCCCGTTGAGTGAGTGATCTGTCTCTTATACACATCTGACGCTGCCGACGATCTACTCTGTGTAGAT
>CAJXVQ010000216.1 GCA_913060685.1 uncultured Verrucomicrobiales bacterium | reverse complement strand
CGAGATCAGCCTCGGTCTCGTGGGCTCGGAGATGTGTATAAGAGACAGTTACAGACACTGGGCTTCTGCGTTTTAGAATCAACCACGATTCCAACTGCCATTTCCAGATCCGCCTCGGGATGAACATAGGCATGGCAAATACCATCGTAGTGTTTAATTACCGGCATCCGAGCCAGCGAAACCACTTTTTCAATGAGCCCTTTTCCGCCGCGTGGAATGATTAAATCGAGATACTGATCCATCCCCGCCATCACCGCGACACTCTCTCGGTCGGTGAAAGGAATCAACTGAATGGCACCTTCCGGAAGACCGGCCTTTTCGCCTCCTGCCTGCAGAGCATCCGCAAGAGCGCGGTTTGAATGAATCGCTTCGGAACCCCCACGTAAAATGGTGGCATTCCCGGATTTCAGGCACAGCACCGCGGCATCGCTCGTCACATTCGGACGGCTTTCATAAATGATTCCAATCACGCCGATTGGAACGCGAAGCTGTTGAATCCGAATGCCATTCGGTCGATCCCATTCGCCCAAAATCTCCCCGACCGGATCAGGCAAGGTCGCCACTTTCTCCACCCCCGCCGCCACCGCTTCCAGGCGGGATTCATCGAGTCTCAGCCGATCCAGCATCGCCGCTGTGAGCCCGCGTTTCTCGCCCGCCTCCAGGTCCTTTGCATTTGCCTCTAAAATCCCCGGAGCAGCGTCCCGAATTCCAAACGCCATCGCTCTCAGAATTTCGTTCTTCTTCTCCTCCGAAAGGACCGCCAGGGCAAGCGCGGCCCGGCGCGCCTTCCGACCCATTTCATAAACCTGATCTTTGATTTCCTCGCTGGTCATCCGCACGAAAACTAACGTTCTTTGCCAAAGAAGGCAGTGTTAAAAGATCACCCTTCCAAGACTTTTTCCCCCTCGCTCTTGGCGATCACCAAAGCGGCGCAACTATCGCCAAAGACATTCACGGCAGTGCGGGACATATCGAGAAGCCGGTCCACTGCCAGAAGCGCAACTACGGCAGTCTCAGCTCCGGGGATTTTAGAACTGGTAAGAATGATCATGATCGCAACCAAGGAAGCAGAAGGAATCCCGGCGACACCCACGCTGGTGAGTAATGCACTGATCACCACCATAAACTGCGCCGCCATGGGCAAATCGAAGCCCATCACCTGGGCCACGAAGATCACCGCAACACATTCATAGAGCGCGGTCCCATCCATATTCACGGTCGCTCCCAGCGGCAAAGTGAAGCTCGCTGTCGCTTTCGAAACCCCGGCATTTTCCTGAACACATCGCATTGTCACCGGAAGGGTGGCGGACGACGACGCCGTCGAAAAAGCCGTCAATAAAGCGGTTCGCATGGCCTTGAAATGAGCCATGGGTGACACGCCTGCGAGGACCTTGATTACTATGGGCATCACCACAAAAAGGTGTAAACCGAGAGCGAGCAGCACTGTTAAAAAATACTTTGAAAGCGCGATATATAAAACCCCGCCGGTCTTAAAGACAACCGGCAGGATAAGGGCATAAACTCCGATCGGAGCGAGCGCCATGATCCATTGAGTCATCACGATCATGACGTCATTGAGTGAAACGAAAAGATCGCGGAGAGGTGAAATCCGAACGATATCCAGACGGGTCATCGCAACCGCGAAGAGAATGCTAAAAAAGATCAGCCCCAACATTTGCCCGTTCACCGCTGCCGCCGAAATCACATTGGTCGGCACCATGCGGAGAAAAAAACCGCTCAGTTGACTAATGAAACCACCCTGACTGCTTCCCACGCCCTGCGCTTCCTTGACCTTGCCGAGATCTTCCGCGTCCGCCTCGTGATCATTAAAAGCTTCGCGAATCGTTTCATTGGGAGCCCCGTCGATGAGCCCGGGTTGGATGACATTCACCAACAACAAACCCAGGCAGATCGCCAGGAGACTGGTCAGCGCATAAAAACCGGCTGTCTTGCTCAACAGACGCCCAAATCCCGCCATTCCGTGCAGACTTGTGATCCCGGCAATCACGGATGAAACCACCAATGGAACGATGATCATCTTGAGGAGATTCAGGAAAAACTGCCCCACATCCTCTGAGATGCCCACAACTCCAGTCACGAAGTCTTGGGACCCTCCGGGCTCGCTTGCCAAGTTTCGAAACAAGAGGCCGGTGACGGTCGCAAGAGCCAATGAGAGAAGGATCTGCCAATGCGGTTTAATTTTCACTGCCGGAAACTAGGGTTTTCTGTCGTCAACTCCAAGAAGGAAGCGAACCTGTTCTCGATGTCGCGCTCTGATGTGAGCAACTTTCAAAAGATCGATATTTTGGAATGCCGTGTTTGCTTCTCCCGGTGCGATCGTTAGTCTGAAACCTGATTCGAGTCACTTTTTATGCGTCGCTTCCTTCCGGCCCTCATTTTCACCGTCCTCGGCTTGGGCTTGGCTGCGATTTTAGCGACCAGGGAGGTCTCGGAGGTGGCTGATCATTTGACCGGTTTTCCCGATTCCGACGCCACCGCCCACCTTCTCCGTCCCGCCGTCTTGACGGCCCTCTGTCTCATCCCGGCACTCGCCGCATTTTATTACGGCCTCGTCGGAGCTCTTGACCGATACATCATTCGCTCGTTCCTGGGAGCCTTCACACTCTGCTTCTCGGCCCTCTTTTCAATCTGGCTGATCGGCGACCTCACCGACAACTTCTCCGATTTCCGAAAGAGCGGAGAAACCCTGCGATTTATCGGAATGTATTACGCCGCGGCCTTTCCAAAGTTCTTTGTCGATTTCGCTCCCTTTGGCCTGCTTCTCGCCATGCTCTACTCGCTGGGAAAATTTTCCCGGGGACAGGAAATTGTCTCCATGATTCAAACGGGACGCGGAGTGGCGCGCCTCATCCTTCCTTTGATTGTGATGGGTTTCATGGTGGGACTTGTCTGTCTTGGATTTAACTACCGCTGGGCCCCGGCTGCTTCGGCCTATCAAGATGCCCTGCTCGAGGAAGCCAAAATGGGGTCATTAAGCAAGGCGCGCAATGTCGTCTACTTTGCCGAGGAGGAACGGCGACTCTGGTTGATTGGAAGTTTCCCATACGAATACCACCAGGGAGAGCCCCTCAAAAATGTCATCGTCCGTTCGTTCACCCCTGATGGGAAACCAGAGTGGCGGATCAAGGCAAACACCGCCCAATGGAATCGCGAGACGAATGATTGGACCTTTCAAGGGGTGACGAAATGGGATCTCACCCATCGCCTCGAAGTCGAGGACAGACCACTCGACCCCAAGCTCGAAGCGAACCTTCCCGACCCTTTGGTGATTTCCAATTGGCCCGAGACGCCCTGGCAATTGATCAAACCCGGACTCAAGGCCGAGGAACTCGGGATTCCGGGACTCTACAGCTGGCTTGTCCAGAACCGTGAATCGGAATGGGGCAATAAACGGCAGTTCTTAACGCAATGGCACTACCGCTGGGCACAGCCGGGCATCTGTCTCGCCATCGTACTCCTGGCCGCCCCGCTCGGGATTGTTTTTAGCCGCCGCGGCACCGCCGGAGGAGTTGCATTGGCGATCTTCCTCTGTGCCGGCATGATGTTCACCTCAACGGTTTTTCTCTCTCTCGGTGAATCAGGCTACCTCCACCCCATGTGGGCCGCCTGGGGAACCAACATCCTTGCCAGCGTGATCGCTTTAGTCCTCATTCAACGAAGGCTCGTTGGACGACCGATCTACCAAACCCTTCGCAACCTCTTACCCGCCTAATCCCACTGCATGAAAGAACCCTGGAGTATCAAGTCGCGCGCCCGTGAATGTGCCGTAAGCGGAGAAGCCTTCGTATCCGGCCAAAAAATCCGCGCCGCTATTTTCCCCGATCCCGACTCATCGGGATATCTTCGTAAGGACTTCACCCAGGAAGCCTGGGAAGCGAGAGAGGAAGAAGAAACGCCTTTTTCCACCTGGCTAACGACATATGAACCGCCGGTGATCGAAGAAAAAACGGAAGACGTGGTCGATCAAGATCCTGAAACCCTCCTCAAAAAACTTGTCGAAGAAGATGAGGAATACACCGAGAATGCCCGCTATATTTTAGCCGTTATGCTGGAGCGGCAAAAACTCCTCCGCGAGACCGACACCCAGGAGGTGCCCTCCGGAATCCTCCGGGTCTACGAGCATCGAAAAACCGGCGATGTCTACATTATCAAAGACCCTCAAATCCCGCTCTCAGACGTCGACAGAGTGCAAGAAGAAGTCAGAGAACTGCTCGACCCGAAACCCTTGATAGAGCCAGAAGAGGTTAAGGAAGAGCCGGAAGACAATAACGAACCGTCTGCTCCCGAATCTGTGACGGACGAGGAAATAACGCCGGACGAGGAGTCGAGCGTAACTCCCGGAGAACCGGAACCCACCGACGAAGAAGAATAATGCTTCCTTGGTTTCAAGACAGGTTTCCCATTTATCTGGCGCCCATGGCCGGGGTGACTGATGTGACTTTCAGGACCCTTTGCAAGGAGCTGGGTGCCGATGTCATGGTCACTGAATTTGTCTCCGCAGAAGGCATCATGCAGGCCGATCATCGCACCCGAAAATACACCACTTTCACCGATGAACAACGTCCCGTCGGCGTTCAACTCTTCGGAGCCGATGGCACCCGCATGGGAGAGGCTGCCAAAAAGATCATCGACTGGAAGCAACCCGACTTTATCGACCTCAACTTCGGCTGCCCCGTCAATAAGGTCGTCTCAAAAAACGGAGGTTCATCCCTTCTGAAAGACTGTCCTCTCTTAACTGACACCGCTTCCAAAATCGTCAAAGCGGTCGGAGATCAAGTCCCCGTCACCGGCAAGATTCGAATTGGCTGGGACCAAAAAACCGTCAACGCGCCGCACGTTTGCCATCTCCTCGAAGACTGCGGCATTCAAGCCGTCGCCATCCACGGTCGCACCCGTTCCCAAGGCTACCGCGGGGAGGCCGACTGGGAAGTCATCGATGAATGCGCGCGCTCGGTCACAGTGCCCGTCATTGGAAATGGCGACATCAATTCTGCAGAAATTTTAAAACATCGCAAAGAGACCACCGCCGTCTCCGGAGTCATGATTGGCCGGGCTGCCATGCAAAACCCCTGGATTTTTTCCGAAGCCAAAAGCTTCCTCGAAACAGGCGAACTCTCACCCCGTCCGACCATCTCCGAAAGATGGCGTTTCGTGATCCGTCACTGCCGCCTCGCAGTGGAGTCAGATCGCTATGGCGATGAAAAACACACCCTGATGGCAATGCGCTCGCGCCTCATGACCTACTGCAAGGGCTTTCCCGGAGCCAAACCACTCCGCCAACAACTTTCACAAGTCACCTCAATCTCCGAGGTTGAAGAACTCGCAGAGCGAAGCCAAACGCTCCGTGACGAAAACATCAGTGATCCCACTGTGGATTAGTTAGGAATATTTTAAAATAACGAGGATTGAACTAATTTATTTTCCGCACTAATCTTTCAGAGAGTATGAAAGTTCGTCCCATTGCTTTTGCCCTGCTTGCAGGAACATCACTGCTCCCAGGGGCAAGCGTTTCCGATCGCTTGGATCACTTGGAAGCAAAGGTCTCCGGGATGGAGAAGCTTTTAAAAAACCTGGCAGGAACACCAAACAACCAGCCATCCCGGCCAAGCTCCCCGGCACCCTTATCAAGACACTATCAGATTCGTAAAGGCGATTCCTACTGGTCAATCGGGCGTCGCCATAAAGTTTCTGTTTCAGCACTCGAAAGAGCAAACCCGGGAGTCAATCCCCGCACCCTTTCGATCGGCAGAAAGATCACCATTCCCGGTCGTAGCCGATCCAGCACGAGCATCAACAGCACCAGTCCAGGCACCTATCGGGTAAAGCAGGGAGACATTCTCGGGCGGATTTCCGAAGCCCACGGGATTCGCCTCTACCAACTATTGGACGCCAACCCCGGCCTCAATCCCCGCCGTCTAAAGATCGGGACCATCCTCCATATCCCCGGGCAACCAAGCCGGGCTGCCATTCCCATTGCAGAACCATCCCCGGTGAAGCCGCCGGTCGAAGAAGCCCCTCCAAAAGACGAATCCACCCCTCGCCCCCCAACCGACTTTCGCCCAAACCCTTATCTCACAGAAATCAAAGAATCCACCCCGGATGATCGCAAGCTTGAGCGGGAATTTCCCCCGATCCGCCTCGAGGATCCTCGTCTCATTACCGTGAACGAAGATCGTCGACTTTCCGAGATCGCGGAGCAGCACAAAACGACCGTTGCTAAGATCAATGAGCTCAACAAACGAGACCTAAGCCCTAAACAGATGATTAAGGAAGGCTCCCAACTCTATATCCCGAATCGTTAGTATCCTTGCACACCGTCAAAACTCTCTCTAGCCTGAAGCCGATGGAGAGTTACGAAATTTTTAAGGAAGCCTTTAAAAACAGCAGCCCCAAGGCCGTTGCGAGTGAACTTGGCGTCTCCTTGTCTCTCGTCTACAAGTGGGCCCAGGAGCAGTCGGAAAGTGGAAGCGGATCGCGCAACCCTCTCGACCGACTCCTCGAAATCATCAAGTTGACCGAGGAAGAACGGATTGTGGAATGGCTCTGCGAGCGTTGCAACGGATACTTCGTCCGTAACCCTACCAGCTCATGCGAACAGGGGTTCGAGGTTCTCCCCGCGACCAATGAAATCGTCTCACAATTCTCGACCCTACTTTCCCGGATTTCACAAGCCGCTCTCGACAGCTCGATTACGCTGGATGAGGCCGAGGAAATCCGTGAGCAATGGGACCGCCTAAAATGCTACGGAGAAGGATTTGTGCGATGCTGTGAAGAAGGTGACTTCACCAAAATGGAGGCCACCAAAGAGAACGACCCCCAGCCTCGCAAAACCCTCTACTAGACGCGGAAATACTTTTTGATCCCGATTGCCCGCTCGGGAGAGGCACGCTATATCTTCGGAGATGTCGCTCCCAGTCCGCACCCGTTTCGCCCCCTCGCCTACCGGCTATCTCCACGTCGGCGGGGCCCGTACCGCGCTATTCAATTGGCTCTTCGCAAAGCGCCATGGTGGCACCTTCGTCGTGAGAGTCGAAGACACCGATGCCGCCCGCAATACCGAGGAAGCGCGAGCAGCGATCTTTGAAGGACTGGAGTGGCTTGGACTCGATTGGGAAGACCCCGAACACGAAGGTGACTGCGGCCCCTACTACCAATCACAACGCACTGACATCTACGAGGAGTGGTTTCAGAAGCTGGTGACTGCAGACCGGGTCTACGAGGACGAGGGCGCGTGGCGATTTTGCTTTGAGCGAAAGCCCATTACCATGAACGATCTCGTGTGTGGTGAAGTCGTCATCGATTACACCGATGAGTCCAACACCCCTGATATGGTGGTTCGCCGGTCCGACGGATCTTTTGTGTTTCACTTCGTAAACGTTGTCGATGACCTCACCATGGGAATCACTCATGTCATACGTGGCGAGGACCACCTCATGAACACACCGAAGCACCTTCAACTGATTGAAGCCTTGGGAGCAACTCCTCCCAAATATGCCCACGTCCCCCTGATTTTGAATGGCGATGGCTCAAAAATGTCCAAACGGGATGAGGGTGCGGCACTCGGTGATTATCCCAAGCAGGGATTCCTCTCGTCGGCCGTCGTCAATTTTCTCGCGCTTCTTGGGTGGTCGCCAAAGGATGAAAAAGAGATCTTTTCCGCCGCTGAATTGATCGGAAAATTCTCACTCGAATCGGTCAACCGCGCCCCCGCTCGCTTTGACCCGGAGAAATGTCGTTGGGTGAATCAGCAACATCTCCTGGGTCTCTCTCCAGACGACTTCGTGGCATCTTGCGCATCCGAGGCCTCGCCCGCAATGCTGCTTTCGATTCAGGAAAAAATCACTCTCCTGACCGAGGTTCCCGACGCCGTCTCCTTCTACCTCGATCCGGAATTCCCCACTGATCCGCTCGCTCTCGAGAAAGTGAAAGGCAACGACCTCGCTGCGACTCTCCTCAGCAAACTTGTCGAAAATTTTGAATCACTCGACGATTGGTCCCAAGCGAAGGAAATCATCGGGACCACGGCCAAAGCCTCCGATGCCAAGCCCGGACAATTGATGTTCCCTCTGCGGATCGCACTTTCCGGTAAAGCCGGAGGTCCCGATCTCGGAGCAATTCTTGAGATCCTCGGCAAAGCCGAATGTGTCCGCAGACTCGCTCGTTTCACTGCACTTTTAAAATGAAATCTTACACCCTCAGCGATCTCGCTTCCATCAACGAAAACGAAACGAAGCCTGCCCGATTTGCGGTCATTGGAAACCCGGTGCAGCATTCCCTCTCTCCTCAACTTCACCAACCCGCCCTTGATTCACTGGGGATCGATGCCCGCTATGTCCGGGTTGAGGTTGAGTCAGGAAAGGTCGCCGAGGCATTTGATCAACTGTTTGAGGCCGGATTCCTTGGAATTAATGTCACCGTTCCTCATAAGCTGGAAGCACTCGAAGCCTGCCACGCTGTCGATCCGGCGGCCGCCAGCATGGGAGCGGTCAACACCATCGTATTCGATAAGGACGGAAAACGGACAGGATTCAACACAGACGGTCCCGGCTTCGCCCGCGCCATCCGGGAAGAGTTCTCGGTCGATCTGGGCGACCTCAAGGTCATCATCATCGGAGCTGGCGGCGGAGCTGGCCGGGCCATCGCCACCCAGTGCATCATCGAGAATTGTTCACAGGTCATCCTCGTCAACCGCACCCTCGAGAAGCTCGCTCCCCTGAAAGATCAACTGACTGAATTGATCTCCCGGGAGGATCTCGAAGGCCCCAGAGATCGCATCGAAATCATGTCCCTTGATGACCCGCAATTGGAATCCGCCATTGATGCCAGTGAACTGATCATTAACACCACCTCAGTCGGTCTCAATTCCGCCGATCCATCCCCCTTCCCCAGTCGCTGGGTAGAACCCCACCACTTGGTCTATGATACCATCTATAATCCCGCCAGAACGAGACTTCTCCGGGATGCCGAAGCTCAGGGAGCAAGAATTGCCAACGGCCTCTCCCTCTTACTCCATCAGGGAGCGCTGTCCCTGGAATACTGGTTAAATCAAGATGCTCCGCTTGGGGCCATGAGAGAAGGCGTTCAAACCGCTCTTAAGGGCTAACCCAGCCGTCATTTAGATACTCGACGATCTCGAAGACTCCTTCCGATCCGATCTCTTTGTCAAATTGCACCCGCAATGTCGCCCTCTGATCGATCAGAGGGGGCTCGTCGGTGACAAAGCTGCCGTAGTTCAGTAAAAGCCGGAGATCACGGTCCATCGCTTTGCCGCGCTCTGTCGTCAGATCAACGTAGGCGAAGAAGAATTCATCGATCGTATCGCCGCTAAGAACATAGCCGGAGTAATCTATCACGCCAAACTGCTGATCATAAGATGGCAGTTTTTTGACCTTGCAGCGAAGCAGCGTGTACTTCCGCGGCGCTTCCTTGAGGATCTCGTCTACCGGCAACTCAGACCACCTGATCGTAGCATCCCAATCAAGAACCACCCGATCATTTTCCTTCACAAAATAGGCTCTATACTTCCCGCCATCCTCACGCGTTCCTGAAACCCGCAAATATCCGCGCTCTTTGGAACCGGATTCTTCGGATGAATAGGTAATCCTGGTTGTCCATTTGAATCCAGAAAGGGAATTTGTCTGACAGTCACTTCCCCAGTCCTCGAGATCAATCGCACTCAGGGATCTAAAAGGTGAATCACGAACAAATTCCCCAATCTCCTCGGCCTCATCCGCGTCATTAACTCTTTTGATGATTCGAACAACTTCATCAAGAACCTCAATTGAATTCTCATGAAACCACCCCAGAGGTCCGTCCCCCAATTTATCCGGTGGAATCGGAAATATATCACCACCAGTCACAATTTCATCATCTCCGGGATTATCATTGACCCAGTCTGTCAGTCCAATCACAAGCGCAACAATTGCGCTGATCACACCAATTAAAACAAACCAGAGCCAAGTCGTTGACCTTTTCTTTGTCCCCCAGACATCATCGAGAACGCGGTTGTCTTTCTTTTTTCTTTTAAGCCGTCTCACCTGCTCGGCAACATCAACCGGGCCATAATCCTCATCTTCGTCCTGCATTCCAATCAGCAACTCCTTGGCTTTCGAGAAGAGCTTGTTTGCATCCGGCTGCTCGCGTGTGGACCGGCTGCCTTTGCGCTTCTTGCGGACCCGGCGAGTCTTCCGGACCATTCCATCCGGAGTCTCCTGGTTGTCCTTCTTTTCGTTGGGATCGCTCATTAAGCTGTCTCTTATACACATCTGACGCTGCCGACGATCTACTCTGTGTAGAT
>CAJXVQ010000215.1 GCA_913060685.1 uncultured Verrucomicrobiales bacterium | reverse complement strand
ACGAGATCAGCCTCGGTCTCGTGGGCTCGGAGATGTGTATAAGAGACAGTACTCATTCTACGTGTGGGCGAGCAATTGCTTCTTTGCAGTGCTCGCCCTGGGCTTTCGAGATTGGTTTCTGAGCGGGAGTTCATCGGCCGCCGCAATGGCGGGGTTCATTTGTTTTTGGTGGGCGGTCAGGGTCTATCTCCAGTTTTTTGGATTCGATTTCGACGAGGTTGAAGACACCTGCGCCAATCGAATTGCCAAGTTTCTTCTGACATTGCTCTTTCTCTATCTCATGATTTTCTTTGCGATCATTCTCTGGTGGAATTTGGGAGGAGCAGGGTGATTTGGATTCTTTTTTTGAGTGCGCTGGCATTGCTTGAGGGGAGGCTTCGCATTCCAATGTGGGTCCGAATTCTCCTGGTAGCGGGTGTCTTGGTTGGGGCACATGTGGTCTTGATCGGAGCGGATCCGATTGCGCGCATGGTCGGGATTTGTGTGGTGTTGCTGGCGGGGATGAAGGGGCTTGTCTACGCGGCCTGGGGAGGTCACTTGAGTTGGGGACGTTATTTGGTGTTTTCAATGTGTTGGTTTGGGATGGATCCCGGGACTTTCACGAAGCGGAGGAAGGGGCTGAGCTGGAAGGATGATGTCGTTTGGGGCGTGACTTTGATGATTCTGGGGACGCTGGGAGCATGGCTGGTTTGGGCGATGGAGTGGCGGCAAATACTGGTGATGTTTCTACCAATGAGCCTGGGGTTTCACTTCGGAGCCCTGCGTGTTTTGAAGGGGGGCTTGCGGAGGGCGGGCTTCCCGGTGCGGACCTTGTTTCCGAATGTGCTCAAGGCGAAGGGGGTGGGTGATTTTTGGAGCCGGAGATGGAATGTGGGCTATTCGCAAATGATGCAGCGCCTGGTGGGGCGACCGGTCGAGAAGGGGATGGGGCGAGAGGCTGGAATTTTTGCGGTCTTTTTCGTCTCGGGGATGATGCACGAGATCGCAATCACGGTGCCGGTGAATTCGGGGTATGGCTTGCCGACCGCCTATTTTTCGGTGCACGGGCTTTTTGTCCTGCTGGAGGGACGGTTCGGGAAGAGCCTCGGAAAAGTGCGGGCGTTGCTTTTGGTAGCGGCGCCGCTGGGATTCCTCTTTCCGCCTGAATTTCAAACGGAAGTCATCGGGCGATGCCTTCTCTTCTTCGACCTACTGACATGAAAAAAATGATCATTGCGGGAGCCAACGGTTTCCTTGGGAAATATCTTTGCCACTGGTTTTACAAGCAGGGTTGGGACGTGGTGGGGCTTTCCCGGAACGGCGGGGTTGCTTCGGTCGCAAAGAGTGTCCGATGGGATGGCAGGTCGCAGGGTGATTGGGCTGCTGAGTTGGAGGGAGCCGAGCTTGTCATCAATTTGGCGGGGAAGAGCGTGAATTGTCGTTATGGTGAAAAGAACAAGGCTCTCATTTTTCAGAGTCGGCTGGAGAGCACCGCGATTCTTGGAGAAGCCATTCGGAAATGTGAGAATCCTCCGCGGCTTTGGCTGAACTCAAGCACGGCGACGATCTACCGCCATGCCGAGGATCGTCCTCAGGATGAAGCGAGCGGAGAATTGGGCGAGGGGTTTTCGGTCGAGGTCGCGAAGGCTTGGGAGAAGGCTTTGCATGACAGTGAAGTCCCGGAGGGGGTGAAGAAGGTTGCTCTGAGAACGGCGATTGTCCTGGGAAATGAGCCGGGGTCGGTCTTCGACTATCTTAAGGAGATTTCATGGCTGGGTCTCGGGGGGCGGATGGCGAGCGGGCGTCAGAAGATGAGCTGGATCCATGTTGATGATTTTTGTCGGGTGATCGAGTGGATGATTAGGAGAGAGGAACTGCAGGAATTTTATAATCTCTCGGCACCGAACCCAACGGACAACGCCGGATGCATGGCGGAGTTTCGGAGGATCGCGGGGCGGGGCTTCGGGTTACCGGCGACAAAGTGGATGCTGAAAATCGGAACCTTTGTGATGAGATCCGAAACCGAGTTGGTGCTTAAGAGTCGCTGGGTTTTGCCGGGACGACTGGAGGAAGAAGGGTTTCGGTTTAAGTGGGCGGAGTTTGACGAGGCCTTGAGTCATTTGGAAAGCCGGCCTGGAACGGGGTGAAGGCAGCTCTTGGAAGAAGGAGATTTTCCGAGTGATCTTGGGTGGGTTTCATCGTTCCCTTAGTCCACGTAGAAATGAGCCGGGCCCATTGAGCAAGCAATCACAGGTGCAGATCTCTTGCGAAGTGATCTTGCTATTCGAGATCTCGCTTTTAAGAACTGTTGTCAGATGACCTTTTCCGACCTTGGCCTCTCTCCCGCTCTTATCGAGGCCTGCGGATTTACTGATCCAACTCCGATCCAGAGGGGGGCGATTCCTCCGGTCCTGGAGGGGCGGGATGTTTTAGGGATTGCGAAAACGGGTTCGGGGAAGACGGCAGGCTATGTTTTGCCGATTCTGCAGCGGTTGCAGGCCGCTCAGATTTCCGATCACCGTGAGCCTGTCGTTCTCGTTTTGGTTCCGACCCGGGAGCTTGCCGATCAGGTCAGCCATGTCGTGAAAAAATATCTCGCTTCTCTGGGGGCGAGTCTTCGATGTTGCGCGGTCTTTGGCGGCGTCTCGATCAATCCGCAAATGCAGGCTCTGGGAAAGGTTGATTTTCTGGTGGCCACGCCCGGACGTCTACTGGATTTGGTGAGGAAAAATGCGGTGCGTCTTTCGTCGGTCAGGACTCTTGTCCTGGATGAAGCGGATAAGATGTTGAATCTGGGGTTCAAGGAGGAGATTGACCAGATCCTCGCTTTGCTCCCCCAAGGGGAAGCTCGCCAGACCTTGCTTTTTTCGGCGACCGCGAGTCCTGAATTGACGAGTCAATTGCGCGATCCAGTCGTCGTCGAGATTATCGAGGAAGAGCAGGAAAGACAGCTCATCCGACAAATGGCGTTTGCGGTTTCGGAAGAACGAAAGGGCCCGCTCCTGCGCTACCTCATCAAGCATGGAGATTTGCAACAAGTCCTCGTTTTTGTGTCATCGACCTTGGCGGCGGATCGCGTTCTTAACAAACTCTCGAAGAACGGCATCTCTGCTGCGGTGATTCATTCGAAGGTGAGTCAAGGCGCGCGCCGGGAATCTTTGGCGGGCTTCAAGAGCGGAGAAACCAGGGTGTTGGTAGCGACTGATCTCCTCTCGCGGGGGATCGATATTCAGGAGTTACCTTGTGTCATTAACTACGAACTTCCTCGTTCGCCGAAAGACTATATCCATCGGATTGGGCGCACCGGACGGGCTGATTCCCCCGGAGATGCCATCTCGCTGATCACTCCCGACGAGCGACATCATTTCAAGATCATCCAGAAGAAGATGGGCGAACGCGTCGAATTGATCGAGAGTGCTGAAGTCAATCTGCAGGGCTATTAACGAACCATTAAAAAAATTTATGCCTATTCGACCTTCCTATTGGCCGGAACGCGGACAACCGGAACGGACCGAACCTTTCACTTGGATTGTGGAGGGGGTGATTGCGGCCTCGTGGTGGCCGGATCCTTATGTCTTTGAGATCTTTCAGGAGAAGGGGGTCAAGGTGGTGGTCAATGTCTGCGAGTTTGACAACCGAAAGGACGTTCCGAAATTGTTCGCGTATCATTTTTTTCATGTGCCCGACTTTGGGGTGCCGAGCGATCGTCAAATCGATCAATTCCTTGAAGTCATGGATCGACATCAAGCTGCCAAGGAGCCAGTGGTCGTGCATTGCGTGGCGGGTTGCGGTCGGACCGGGCAGTTCATTATCGCGTGGTGTGCCAAGGCGGGTTTCATCCCGAAAGGAACCGATCCCGTGGATTGGATTCGCGCGCGCCGGAAATGCTGCCTGGAGACCGGCGAACAAATTCAGTGTGCCAAACGACTCACGAAGAAATATCGATGATTTCATTTTCCGTCCCCCTTTCGGAAGTGTGATCGGTGAGGACCAGGGAGATGATGAGAGGCAAGAGATCGAAAAGAAATCGTGGTGATTTTGACAAACCGGGCTTTCTACCCCATCCTGCTGCGTAGGGTTTAATTCCTTTATCTTAAAGCGATGCAAAAGAAATCATGGTTTACAAGCAGGCGGTTGTTGTCTCCTGCGATCAGTCTTATCATGGTTTGGAGTGCTTCTTCTCAGACCGTGACCCGGCAGTGGAACGAGGAGAACCTGGCGGCGATCCGGGTTGATTTTCCGGCACCAACGGTCCATGCGAGGAATCTTTTTCATCTCTCGGTCGCGATGTGGGATGCTTGGGCTGCCTTTGATGAAGATGCCAAGGGTTATCTCCACAATGAGGAGGCCTCTCCTCCGGATGGATCGACCCTGCAGGAAGCACGCGAAGAGGCCATCAGTTATGCCGCCTATCGAGTGCTGAGGCATCGTTATTCTTTCTCGACCAATTCCTCAATGACGCTGTCTGCCCTTGATGCTCGGATGAGCAATCTGGGATACGATCGGTCGAATTCCTCAACCGTGGGCAATTTTCCGGCAGCTCTCGGGAATCGCATCGCGGCCTCAATAATCGACTACGGTATGAAAGATGGTGCAGGTGAAAGCTCTGACCCGGGATACCGCGATACGATCGGCTACACCCCGGTCAATGCGCCCCTGATTCTCACCACCAATGATACCGCATCCCGATTTCCGAACGGATGGAATGATCTGAACCGATGGCAGCCCCTTGCTTTTCGAGTGGCTTTCACACAGAACGGACAGGTTGCTTCACAGATTCAAAAGTATGTCAGCCCTCATTGGGGGGACGTGAAGGCATTCGGTCTGTTTTCCTATGACCGTGATTCAGAGGGGCTTTACTTTGATCCGGGGGAACCGCCAAAGCTTGGTGGGCTGGGCGATGTTGCTTTCAAAAATAACGCGGTGGAAGTCTTGGAGTATTCGGCCCTTCTTGATCCCTCCCAAGCGGCTTTGATCAATTTGTCTCCCTCGGCGAGGGGAAACAATACCCTGGGAAGTAACGACGGAACCGGGCATTCCATCAACCCAATGACGGGCAATCGCTATCCCGACAACTTTGTTTCACATGCGGACTATGGTCGATGTGTCGCTGAATTTTGGGCCGATGGTCCGGAGTCCGAGACTCCTCCAGGTCACTGGAATGTTTTGGCAAATGAGGTGACGGATCAGATTGTAGCGGACCCTTCGCTGGGTCTCCGGATCGGCGCGCGCGGTAAAATTCTCGATCTCATGGAGTGGGAGGTGAAGCTCTACCTCGCCTTGAATGCGGCCTTGCACAACACGGCGGTGGCGGTTTGGGGCGTGAAGGAGCACTACGACTATGTTCGACCCATCTCGGCGATTCGGTATCTGGGTCGTCAGGGAGAGTTACCACCTGTTCCTGGATTGGTTGAGGTGGTGACGGTCTCGACGGTGCAAACCTACCACAGTCATTTGTCTGCTCACATTGGCAAGACCGCGGTGAATACCTGGCCCGGAGAGCCTGCAAACCCGGAGACGGAAGCGGGAGGGCGGGCCTGGATTCTTGCTCAAGAATGGTTGCCCTACCAGCGAGATACTTTCGTCACACCGGCCTTTGCGGGATATGTCTCAGGTCATTCCGGATTCAGTCGGGCCGCTGCCGAGGTGATGGCTTCGATCACGGGAACGCCCTATTTCCCGGGTGGAATGTTTTCTCATGTGATTCCTGCGGGAGACTTACAGTTTGAGGCCGGGCCGAGCACGGATGTGACTTTCCAGTGGGCAACGTATTTTGACGCCGCGGATGAGGCCGGCGAATCGCGACTCTACGGGGGGATTCACGTCTCGCCGGATGATGGACCGGGCCGGGTGATGGGGTCCCGCATCGGCAAAGCGGCTTTTTCCCATGCGCAGTCCTATTGGGAGGATTCAATTTTTGAGGATACACCGCTGTTGATTTCCGCGAACGGGGTGCTGAGTTGCCCCACTGTTCCCGGGTATCGCTACTCTTTAGTGAGTGGAACAGATCTCGAATCCTTCCCGCGGGTTGAGGTTCCGCCAACGATGGCCACCGGCCATGAAAACACCTACGCCATTCCAACATCGGGGCAGGATCAGCGGAGATTTTATCGGGTGGAGATCACGGCACCCTGAAGAGTTGGCGAAGTTTTTGCGTGGACAGATGAATGAAATTTTCAGCTGGCATGGCTCCGTATAGAAGGGCTTCCATTCATCATGAAATCGAATCTCCTCTCAATCATTCTCCTCCTTGTTTCCCCGATGGCTTGGGCCGGTTCCCTCGTCGATTCACTTGCCGGGAAGAAGATCGTTTTTCTAGGCGATAGTATCACGCAAGCGGGGACCTATGTGAGTTTTACCTCGTATTACCTGCAACGTCTTAATCCGGAGAAGGACTTCGATATCTATTCGCTGGGTCTTTCCAGCGAGACCGTTTCCGGGCTCAGCGAGAAAGGGCATGCCGGGGGGAGGTTTCCACGTCCTTGTCTCTTTGAGCGCTTGGGCCGGATGTTAACGAAGGTGAAGCCTGACGTTGTTTTCGCCTGCTATGGGATCAATTGTGGAATTTACAAGCCACTCGATGTTGGGCGATTTTCAGCCTTCAAGGAGGGAGTGGCAAGGCTCATCAAGGACTGCAAGGCGGCAGGGGTGGAGGAGATCTTCATCGTGACTCCGCCCATTTATGATGCCACGACGAAAGAAGGTCAGTTCAACTACGATAGCGTGATGACCGCCTACGCGGCCTGGGAGACTTCTATCAAAGAAGAGGGCGTGCAGGTGATTGACCTCCACTCGGCGATGCGCAAGGCGCGGGATGCCCGCACCGAGGTTTTTTCAAAAGACCGGGTGCATCCGGGAAAAGAAGGGCACTTGTTTATGGCGGCATCAATCATGAAAGGGCTTGGAGTCGAGGTGCCTGCAGATGATGTGGCGACGATTCAGAAAGATCCCCTTTTTGTGAGCATTGATCGCCTGCGGAGCCATCGCAGCAGGCAGTGGATGAGGCACGTGGGTTACAATCGTGAGAAATTGGTGGAGCCCCAACCTCTGGGTGAAACCGAAACTGAAGTCGCAAAGATGCAGACAGAAATTGATGAGCTACGGAGAAAACCCTAAGCGAGAAGCTGGCTTGTCTCCGAGGGCGGATTACGTTTGAATCATTGGCATGGGAGAAACATTGCGATGGGGAATTCTGGGATCGGCTAATATTGCGCGGAAGAATTGGGATGCGATCAGGAATTCCGGAAACGGGATCGTGACGGCAGTTGCGAGTCGGAAAGGTGCGACGGCACAACGCTTCATTGATGAATGCCAGGCCCAGTGTCCTTTTCCGGAAATGCCCCGGGCGATCGAGGGTTATGACGCGATAGTGACGGCGGATGATGTCGATGCCATCTATGTTCCTCTTCCCACGGGGATGCGGGAAGAGTGGGTGGTGAAAGCGGCCAAGGCCGGCAAGCATGTCATGTGCGAGAAGCCTTGTGCGGTAGATTTTACCGCGTTAAGCGCCATGACCTCGGCTTGTGCTGCGAGTGGTGTTCAGTTCATGGACGGGGTGATGTATATGCACAGCGACCGGATGCCGAAGCTCAGAGAGGCGCTGGAGGATCCCGCCAACGTGGGAGATATTAAACGAATCGCGTCGGCCTTTTCCTTTTGTGCACCGCCGGAATTTTTTGGTGAAAACATTCGCAGCAGCAGCGAGCTGGAGCCAGCCGGTGCGTTGGGAGATTTGGGCTGGTATACGATCCGGGCCACCCTTTTTGTGATGAAATATGAAATGCCGGTTTCTCTGCGAGCGACAATGCTGGCAACCACGGGGCAGGATGATGGTGCCAATTCGGTGCCAACCGAACTCAGTGCCGAGCTCTTTTTTGCCAATGGAACCTCCGCGACGTTTTACAATTCATTCCTGACCGAGAACCAGCAGTGGTTGCATGTGAGTGGATCAAAAGGGCAACTCAAAGTGGACGATTTCGTGCTGCCCTTCACCGGGGGAAAGCTTGAGTTCAAAGTATCCAATCCGCAGTTTATCCAGGAGGGTTGCCAATTCCGGAAAGAGAAAAATGAGAGGGTATTCGTGGTTGAAGAGGAAGCGAACAATGGATCGAGCGCGCAGGAGACCAAATTGTTCCGTAATTTTGCCAAGCTGGCGTTGAGTGGTTCTCCGGATCCGTTCTGGCCCGAGATCTCATTGAAGACCCAGAAGGTGCTCGATGCCTGTCTGACCTCTGCCAGGAATGGAGGAGAAATGATTACGCTCTGAGTCTTAAACGGCGATTATTTGCGGCGTTTCGCGGCCCGGACTTTTTGCTCTTCCATGAATTTGTCGAGAGCCTTCGGGTCATTCCTATTTTCAAATGTTTCAAGAGCGGGGTCGCTGGTTTTTTTCATTCGCTCACGGAGGGCATCCCGCATTTTCTGAATCTCGGTTTGATAGCCAGGGACGGTGATGAGGTTTTTGAGTCCATTGGGATCCTCCTTGAAATCGAAGAACTCCTCGAGAACCCGGTGCTCGAAGAGGGCAACGCGGGAGGCGATCCCGGGATCTGTCTTCCCCGCTTCTTGCATTGCATTAAAGGTGAGTCCGCTGGTGGAATCCATTCGCATTGGGACAGTACGGCCCGCCCAGAAATTGATGATGTAACCGTAGCGTTTTCCTTGCACAGCCCGCATCGGGAAGCAACGACGTGCGAAAGTTTTGTGAAACTCGGTGAAGGCAAGATCCCGCCCTGCCTGTCGCTTTCCAAGTAGAAGCGGAAGGAAGCTCTGTCCGTCCATTCCTTGGACCGGGTTCAGGCCGGTGGCTTCAAGAATGGTGGGCATGTAATCGATGCCCGAGATGAGGTGATCGTTGTCGATTGTGCCCGGCTTCACTTTTTCAGGCCATGAAACAATCCAGGGAGTTTTGGTGCTGTTGAGATAGCAATTGGCTTTGGCGAATGGGACCGCGAGGCCATTGTCGCTGATGAACATCACCAGGGTGTTGTTTGAGTATCCGCTTTCCTCAAGAGCTTTTAAGACGGCTCCGATGGACTCGTCGCAGCGGTAAACCGAAGTGTAGTATTCGGCGATCTCTTTCCGGACGGCAGGGAGATCGGCGAGGAATTTAGGAACGGATACTTCGTCGCCTTTAATCGTGCGGGTGACTTTGGGAAGGTCTTTGCTCCAGCTCCGGAGTTCCTGGGTGCTCCCGGCAAAGGGACGATGTGGGTCGTGGATATTTGCCATCAGGAAGAAGGGCTTCTTCTGATCCTTGGCAAGTTTTAAGAACGATTCAGTGTAGTGATGGTAGCGTTCGGGGGAGCGGCCTATCCCTGCCCCGGAGGCCAATTGGCCTTGTGTGATGTAGTGATCCCAGCAATAGCGATGCTTTGGTTTGAGGTGGATTTCTTTTCCGAGGATTCCATTAAGATATCCGGCCTCTCGTAACTTTTCCTGCAGGGTCGGGACGGCATCGTCAATGGGATCGAATCCTTCCGCGCCATTGCGGTGGGGGTAGCGACCCGTCATGATCGATTGTCGGGAGGGCTGACAAACGGCAATGTTCACGTGAGCGTGATTGAACTTCATTCCCGCCTTGGCGAGGCGATCAAGGTTGGGCGTGATGTTGGGAACCTTGCAGCCGTAGGAGCCAATGGAGTCGTAGTTGAGGTCATCAGCCGTGATGAGCAGAATGTTGAGTGGTGGAGGGGTGTTGTTGGCCCCGAGTTGGACAACAAACAGGGCTAAGAGGAGGGTGGCTAAGAGTGCTGGGCGGAGTTGTGAAATATTCATGGAGTGATCTAGCAGAACGTTTCCTTGTAGAGGATCTCGACCTTGTTACGGGCCCAGGGCGTCTTGCGGAGGAAATTGAGGCAGGACTTGAGGGAAGGATTGTTGGCGAAACAGCGGATCCGAATCCGGTCGGCGAGTTCCGTCCACCCGTATTTCTCTTCCAGCTGGATCAACATTTCTTCCAGTTTGATGCCATGAAGAGGGTCGTTTGAAGGTGCGCTCACGCGGGCAGTATGGGCAGGAAAAGAGGTGATTGGCGATCTGCCAATTTCATTTATTCCACCGCCTCTGAGCCAGTTGCTAGCTGATGATCTCGTGGAGAATTCGTGAAGACTTGGTCACGTTCGAGAGTCGCTGATCAAGTCCCTGGAAGGGGTGGGTGAAGCGCTTGTGATCGAAGCCGAGGAGCGTCATGAGGGTAGCGTGGAGATCGTGGGCACTCACGCGATCGACGATGGCATTGTAACCAAGTGGATCGGTCTCACCATAAGTGAGGCCACCTTTTACGCCTCCGCCGGCCATCCAGAGAGTGTAGGCGCTGTCTCTTATACACATCTCCGAGCCCACGAGACCGAGGCTGATCT
>CAJXVQ010000214.1 GCA_913060685.1 uncultured Verrucomicrobiales bacterium | reverse complement strand
CTACACAGAGTAGATCGTCGGCAGCGTCAGATGTGTATAAGAGACAGGTGGAGGAAAGGGTTTCAGATTCGTATTGGAGGTTGAGGCTGGCGGCTCCGCTTTCTTGGGAGCTGTTCCGGCGAACAAAGCGTTGTTTGAGTCCGATTTCCCACGAGGCTTTGAGCGGACCGATGGGACAATTGGGGTTTTTGAGAGCGGCGTGAGCCGAGAAGGTGGTGGCTCGTTGGTCACTCACGGCCCGGAATCCCGGGGTGAGGTAGCGGCGGGTGAGGTCGCCCCAGGTCAGGCCTGCGCCAAGACCGGTTTCCCATTGGAGATTTGAGAAAGAGCCTTGATAGACGGCATCAAGAGCCACGCCCATGGATTCGAGACTGGTGCGTCCGGAGTCTCCATCGGCATAGAAGAATTCGCCCCCGAGCAGAAAATGATCAGTGAGAGCGTAGTCGTAATCGGCTTTGATCCCCGAGGTTTGACGACGGCGGGGGCCGATTTGATTTTCGGTAAGGAAGGCCGCGACGTTCAAATCGGTTTTTCCTGCGACAAGAGGAGATGACTCAAATCCGAAACGATCATCGAGGATCAGAGCGGAATCGGTGAAGAGGGAAAGGGTTTGGGCGTCGGATTCAAGGTTGAGGTGCTCCGAGACAAAGAGGGCGAACTGCCGATGAGTCTCGGTGGTGGGATGGATATCATCGTAAAAAAGATACCCGGTTTGCTCCTCAGGCGAGAGGCTCGAAGGGACGCCGTCCGAGGCGAGAGGGGCGGCGGCATCGGTGACGTTTGTGAGACCATAGGTGGCAGGGTTGGCGACGGCCTTATTGATGAAGACATCGGAATCGATCCAGAGCATGTTCGCTGAAACAGGCAAGGATTCGAGGCTATTGCGGAGTTGCGCGTTAAATGAGCTGCTGATTTGGGCACCATCGACAGGGAGAACTTGCCCGCGAGGGCTTAGACTGAGGTTCAAGAGGGAAATGACGGTGATGTTTGGGAGTCCGGCGGCATCGAGTGCGGCAACGGATTGAGTGAGATTGGAGACTCCGTCGGAGATGGTTGAGGGAAGAGAAGCTTGATCGGGCGGAGTATCGTTTGAAAAGAAGGGAAGGAGATCATTACCGCCTGCCCAGATGAAAGCGCGGTCGGAAGGCTGAGGCTTGAGGTGGTCGGAGGCGGGGAGAAAGAGCGCTCGAACTTGCTGGTTGAGGACGGTGCTGGTGGTCGCTCCTCCGGCTGAGAGATCGAGGGACTCGGAGAGGTCGAGACTTGATGAATCGGGAGAGGATTCGATGCTCGCCAGGAGGCGGCGGATATCGGGTTGGAGGTATTCGACCCAAGTCCGGCCATTGGTGAAACTATTGCCAGGATAACCGGTGCCAAGGGTGCCCAGGAAGTCGGCGACGTTTCCGGTGTCGGAGAGAGAATCGCCAAAGAAGAAATTTCGGGGGCGGGGCGAGGATTGCCCCGGTGAGTCGTCGAAACCGATGGCAATGGTGCCAAGGTTGACCTGAGTCGGCAATTCATGCCCACCCGTGTCTGGAGCAATATCGTAAAGCGATTGCGCGGCCAAGGGGAGAGGAAGGAAGAAGAGAAAGAGACGAAGAGTCATGAGACGGGTGGATCTTGATAGCCGAGGGAGAGGGAGCAACGCAAAAAAGATTTCGGCGAGCCGAGGTGAGGAGACTTGCTTGGCAGGAAAGTCTCGGCTACGCCTGCGGCGCGATGTCTGAGTTGCCAAAAGCCTACGAACCCACTGAAGTCGAGAAATCCTGGTATCAGGCGTGGCTTGATGCCAAGTGTTTTGAAGCGGACCCTGCTTCCGGGAAGCCACCGTATTCGATTGTCATCCCGCCGCCAAACGTGACGGGGATTCTGCATTTGGGGCACGTTTTGAACAACACGATCCAGGATATCCTGGCGCGTCGGGCGAGGCAAAAGGGCTGTGAGGTGCTTTGGTTGCCGGGGACAGACCATGCGGGAATTGCGACACAAACCAAAGTCGAGCGGCAATTGCGTGATGAGGAGGGCCAGACTCGCCGAGACATCGGGCGGGAAGCCTTTTTGGAGAAAGTCTGGGAGTGGAAGGAGAAGCACGGAGGCATTATCATTAAGCAGCTGAAGCGGCTGGGATGTTCCTGCGATTGGAGTAAGGAGCGCTTCACGATGGACGCGGACTACTCGAAATGGGTGGCGAAGGTTTTTGCGGATCTCTTTAATGACGGGTTGGTTTATCGCGGTAAGCGGATGGTGAACTGGTGCCCGGTTTCACTGACAGCACTTTCTGACGAGGAGGTCATTCCCAAGAAGCAGAATTCGAAACTCTACTATATGAAGTATGAGTTGGTGGAGGAGCCGGGAGTGTTTTTGGAAGTGGCGACGACTCGGCCCGAGACGTTGATGGGTGACGTGGCGGTGGCGGTGAATCCGAAGGATGAGCGCTACGGGAAGTATGTTGGGAAGATGGTGAAACGACCGTTTCCGCATACTGAGATTCCGGTGGTGGCGGATGATCACGTGGATCCTGAATTTGGAACGGGGGCGTTGAAAATTACCCCGGCGCACGACAAGGCCGACTTTGAAATCGGAATGCGGAATGATCTCGAAATCATCGATGTCTTCCATCCTGATGCGAGCGTGAATTGCCCCGAGGTGCCCGAACTTGACGGCTTGGATCGTTTTGTGGCGCGAAAGAAGGCGGTGACGATGCTTGAGGAGATGGGCTTGCTGATCAAGGTGGAGGAGCACGAGAATAACGTGGGCTTTTCAGAACGGGCGGATGTTGCGATCGAGCCCCGGATTTCGATGCAGTGGTTTTTGAAGTATCCTGCGACCGAGGAAACGGCGAAGGCGGTGGCTGATGGCGATATTTCATATCGTCCGGCGCGCTGGGCCAAGACGCATGCGAATTGGATGGATGGTATTCAGGATTGGTGCGTTTCGCGTCAGCTTTGGTGGGGACACCGGATTCCGGTTTGGTATCGGAAGGAGAAGGTCGAGGCTCTGCAGGAAGCGGAATCGCTGACGCTGAATGACTTGTCAGCGGGTGATCTCCATGTCAGTGCGGATCCGCCGAGTGATCCCGAGAATTGGGTGCAGGATGGTGACGTGCTGGATACTTGGTTTAGCTCGTGGCTGTGGCCGTTTGCGACAATGCAGAATCTTGATGAGGACTCTGACCTGGTGAAGAAGTTCTACCCGACGACTGACCTTGTCACGGGGCCGGATATTATCTTTTTCTGGGTGGCCCGGATGATCATGGCGGGATTCCGCTTTAAGGGTGAAATTCCGTTTAAGAACGTGTTCTTTACGTCGATCATTCGAGACAAGAATGGGGACAAGATGAGTAAATCTCGCGGGAATTCACCTGATCCGATCGACCTCATGGAGAAGTATGGGGCTGATGGTCTCCGCTTTGGATTGATGAGAACCGCCCCGATTGGCGCGGACTTGCGTTATGACGAGGTGCAGGTTGAGGAAGGGCGGAACTTTGCGAATAAGATCTACAATGCGTGCCGATTCCGTCGTATGGCGGGGACGGATTCCAGGGCGAACTTTAGTCCTGCTGCTTGCGAAACGTTACGACCGTATCATCTCGATATTCTTGCGAAATGCGATGAATTGGCGGAGACGCTGGAAGATGCCTATGGTGACTATCGCTTCAATGAAGTGGGGCAACAGCTCTATGATTTTCTTTGGGGTGAGTTCTGCGACAAGTTTCTCGAGGCTGTGAAGGGTGATCTTCGCGAGGAGGCCTCGGAAGCGCAGCGCGATACCACGCTTGGAGTCTTCGATGTGGTGATGGCGCGCTATCTTCATTTGCTTCATCCCTACATGCCCCACATTACCGAGGAGTTGAGTGTGCGGATGGGATACATTCAGGAAGGACAATTCTTGATGCAGAAGGAATTGCCCAAGACCACTCTCCTGGAGAGTGTTGATGCTGTGGTGATTAAGAGGGGATGTGAGCAGGCGGCGGCGGTCTATGAATCAGCGGCGAAGCTTAGGAATCTAAAAGCGGAGTATCGTCTGGCAGCACGCAAGGATGTCCGGTTTGTGGCGAAAAGTGGACCTGATTGGTTGGAGGCTGAAGCTGATATTTTGGCACTTCTCGTAGGTTCGGAAGGAGTCACTCGCGATGAGGGCTACCTTCCGGAGCAGGGGACGCCAGGGGCGGTCACAGCAGCGGGTGAACTTTTTATGCCGCTTGATGGCTTGATTGATGTCGAAGCTGAAAAGGCACGCCTTGATAAGGAGATTGAGAAGATTCAAAAGGAAGTTGGAAAATCCAAAGGAAAGTTGGGCAACGAAAAGTTTGTCGCAAACGCCAAACCTGAAGTGGTAGCCGTTGAGCGAGAAAGGCTTGCGGAGTGGGAGGTGAAGTTAACTCAACTCCATGAAATGCGATCCGGTCTTTCCTGAAGATATTCTGTAGTTTGAAATCCTTATTTGATGTGATTGATCTCCGTAGCGAAAAACAAGTGGCTGATTTAGTAAATATTCAAGGCGTGAGTGCAGGGGTTGCCGAATTACTCGGTGCCCTCGGGGTGGAGAGTATTTCCACTCTGGCTCAGAGTGATCCAAGTGAAGTTCTAGAGGAAATGGAGCATGCGAATGCCCGACTTGAGTTGGCCGACAAGCTGCCTGACCTTGATGAGTTAATTCTCTGGATCGAAGCTGCCCGGGAGATTGAGGGGCAGGAAGGGCCTCCCTTGGTGCAGAGGTTGGAGGAGGTAATCGACTTGATTCCCATCGAGGTTTTGACCGCCCTCCCCGTAAGGAAAGAGGATATTATCAAGAATAACATCACGGTTGGAGACGTGCCGGTGATGGAAGAATTTCTTGAGGAGCGAGACTTGTATGTCGAGCAAGTCCGTTCGGTTGATTCACCGGCTCCGGAGTCAGTTTTACTCCGGGAGATCGCCCCGAAGACTCCGATGCGAGGCGCGGGGAGTCAACATGGAGAGGGCGCGCCGCAAGGGGAGGAAGAGCGCATGGTTGTTGAGCCTTTGAAGCGGAACGCGGGATTCGATATTCGCAAAACCGCCAGCCCTGAACTGAACGCAGGGAAGAAAATGCATTCGCGTTCCTTTGTTCGCGGTGTCCTTCACCCGCAGTCCTTTCGGGTGAAGTTCGCGGCATTCCTGAGCGCGATGACCTTGGTGCTCCTTCCTTTGACCTTCGTCGCGGGTGGCTTGCTGCTTTGGTTCAAGGATGAGGAAAAAGCGATCTGGCTTGTTGCCATTCCTGCCGCCTTCTTTGTTTTCGGTTTCTTCTATATGCTTTTCTCCCGTCCATTAAAATGCCGTGTCTGCGGGCAGCCGATCTTTAGTCCGAAAGCCTGCGGACGGCATGTCAAAGGCCACCGGTTTCCGCTTTTGGGCTATATTCTACCAACCAGTATCCACATCTTGTTGTTTCACTGGTTTCGCTGCATGTATTGTGGCACTTCGGTTCGCTTGAAAGAATAAGTCATTGGCGATCCTGCGAATCCATGGTGATGGTGACGGGACCATTATTGATCAACGAGATCTGCATCATGGCTCCGAACAAACCGCGGCCCACAGGCCGGGGCAGTTCTTTTGAAAGTGTTTCACAGAATGTTTCATAGAGTGGCTCGGCGTGGTTCGGGCGAGCTGCTTTGATAAAGCTGGGCCGATTGCCTTTTTTGGTAGAGCCATGCAGGGTGAATTGACTGACCACAAGAGCTTCGGCATTGAGATCCAGAAGGGAGCGGTTCATTTTACCGTCTTCATCGTCGAAGATCCGCATCTTGACGATCTTTCCCACCAACCACTCGATGTCTTCATGCCCATCAGCTTCTTCGATCCCGAGGAGAATCAGGAATCCCTCTTTGATCGAGGAGATTATGACCTCCTCAACGGTGACGGAAGCTTGGGAAACTCTTTGAAGAACGACGCGCATGCGGGAATCTTGCAACTCGAGGATTTCTTTCAAGTGATCTTGCCAGCAATTATGCTTTCTGTAAACATTGATTGAAGTGATGAAAAGGTCCGTTAAGATCCGCTGAGAATGAATATTCATCACCTTGAGCTTTTTTACTTTGTGGCTAAATTCGAGGGAATTACGGCGGCAGTCCGCAAGATGCCTTATGGCATTCAGCAACCGGCGGTGAGTGGTCAGATTCTGCAGCTTGAGGATAAGCTAGAGGTGAAGTTGTTTAACCGGCGGCCTTTTGCCCTGACCCCGGCGGGCGAGGAACTTTATGATTATATTTATCCGTTTTTCTCGAGACTGGGAGATCTCGAGGAAAAACTGCGGGGAGAGGAGGGGCGTCATTTACGACTGGCAGCCACGGCATCGGCCTTGCGAAATCACCTGCCGGATTGCCTGGAGAAGCTCAAGAAAGAGGAGCCCAATCTCAAGTTATCGCTAAGGGAGGTGGCACCATCGGACGTGCATGCTCTGGTCACTTCCCAACAGGCGGACGTTGCGATCGGGGTGCTGGGCGGGAAGATGTCGGAGGGCTTGAAGTGCGAACCGCTCCTTAAGATCCCAACCATTTTGTGGGTTCCGGCGCATTCGAAAGCGAAGACGTGGCAGGACTACCTTGAAAAGGATCCCTACTCGAAGAGCGGCTTCGTTGGAAAAGAGCCCCTGATCGGGTTGCCTTCGAATGAAATCTTACAGCAACTCTTTCAAAAGGAATTTGACCGGAACGAGGTGAACTGGCCGGTCTCGGTCGAGGTGAACTCGACAGACGTGGTGCGGGATTTTGTGGGACGGGGGTTTGGCGTGGGGATTGGAATATTTATCCCCGGACTTGAATCACCCAAAGGGGTCAGGGCGATGGAAATGAAAGGGTTTCCACCGCTAATCATCGGAGCAATGTATCAAGGGAGGCCCAAAGAAGTCGTGCAAGATTTTCTAAGGATCGCCAAAAATCATGTGAAGAGTCTGGCTTGATTTTTGTGCTGTCCTGGTTCATGGAGCAGAAATGCGCGAAGGCTTAATTCTGAAACTAACCTGCCCCGATGAACCTGGTTTGGTGGCACGTATTGCCAACCATGCCTCCGGATTTAAGGCGAATCTGGTCGAATTTAATCAGTTTATTGAACAGAAGCGTGGCATATTCTATGCCCGCCTTGAGATTGATACCGAGAGTCTGGAAGTCCCGATCAAGGACTTCATCGCAAGCTTTGAGGTGCTGGGACGGGCGATCAAGGCTGACTGGCACTTCCGCCGCCTTCCTTACAAAATGCGGGCCGCTGTGTTGGTGACCAAGACGGACCACTGTCTCAACGAAATCCTTTGGCGAACGAAGCTGGGCGAAATGCCGATTGAGATCACCTCGGTGATTGGAAATCGAGAGGACTGCCGTGAGATTGCGCAAAATGCCAATCTTCCGTTTCACCATGTCGAGATGGAGCAAGACAAGGAGGCTGGATTTCGCGAAATCGAGTCCTTGCTGGAGAAGCAGGATGTCGAACTCGTGGTGCTGGCCCGCTTCATGCAGATCATGCCGCCGTGGATGTGTGAAAAGTATCACGGGCAGATGATTAATATTCATCATAGTTTTCTTCCGGCCTTTATTGGAGCAAATCCCTATCGCCAAGCCTATGAGCGCGGGGTCAAATTTATCGGGGCGACCTGCCACTATGTGACAGGCGAGCTTGATGCCGGGCCGATTATCGAACAAGAGGTTGAACGCGTTCAGCACCACCACAGTGTTCTGGATTTGGTGAGATTGGGGCGGGATTGTGAGCGCTCGGCACTCGCGAGAGGAATCCGATATCATGTCCATGATCGCACGATTATCGATGGGCGCAGGGCGATCGTCTTTCCTGATTAAATGGGGGCTTTACGTCCGGTCAGGGCCCGTTAGTTTGTTCTAAACGAACGATGGGATCTCCGGCACGGCGTATCGATACACTCCAAACGGTTGAATTAGCCGAGGGGATGGAAATTCATCTTCGCACGGCGGGGCCGTTTTTGCGATTCATGGCCTTTCTTCTGGATTGTTTGGTGAAGTTGATCGCGTTTGGGATTCTCAATTTATTGGTGGTGATCTTCATGCCTCTTCTTGGGGGCAATGTCACCGAGGCCTTTAGACTCCTTTCCGGCTTCGTTATTTGGTGGTTCTACGATGTCCTCTTTGAAGTGAGTCCATGGGGCGCTACCATTGGGAAAAGGGTGCTGGGACTGCGCGTCGTTGATGAGGCAGGAGGTGGAATTCGGCTGGGCCCATCGATGATTCGAAATTTCATCAGGCTGATGGAGGTTTTTCTACCCTTCGTTCCCCTGATCATATTTTTCAATCCTCGTTTTCAACGCTTGGGGGATCTCGCGGCGGGGACGCTCGTCGTCTATTCCCGCCCGCGAATCGACCCCGTGATTCCCGGGCCGCCACCGCTTGAAAAAGTGCCTGTGAACATTACTCTGAGCCGTGAGGAGGAGGCTGCGATTTTATCCTTCCGCTATCGCAGTGGCGGTTGGTCGGAAGCGAGGCGCATGGAGTTGGCAAATCATCTGGCGAAACTCACCGGGGAAGTCGGGCCAAAAGGGGTATCGCGTGTCATGGGAATGGCTCACTGGCTGGAGGAACAACGATGAATCGCCAGGAATTTGAAAATAAGAACGCTCAGGAGTGGCAGAAGTTTGAACTTCAGCTTTCGACTTCAGAGAGCGGGAAGAAGAGTCTCGATGGCGAAAAACTGCCCTCGCGATTTCGTAAGATTTGCTACGATCTTTCATTGGCCCAGTATCGTATGTTTGGCCATCGGGTTTGTGACCAACTCAACGGGCTTGCCATTCGCGGATACCGTCAAATTCATCGAAAAAGAGGGGCCTTTGGTGAAGGTGCCCTTCGTTTTGCGCTCAGGACTTTTCCGCAGGCCTTTCGTCGTGAATGGAAGCTTTTCGCGGTGGTTTCGATGGTTTTCTGGCTCCCGTTTTTCGCGATGTGGTGGTCGGCCGATCAGGAGATCGAGTGGGTGCAGGCTCTTTTAGGTGCCGATGGGATGGCCAGTATCGAGGGAATGTATGGCAAAGATGCCGATAGTGTTGAGTTTTTAAGACAGGAGCATGGCTCCAACTTCATGATGTTTGCCCACTACATTAATAATAATGTGGGAATTGATTTTAGACTTTTTGCAGGCGGAATCTTTTTCGGGATAGGGACGCTTTTTTTCCTCATTTACAATGGTTTGTATTTTGGGGCAGTGGTCGGGTATGTCGGTTACGCAGGAGAACCTGAGCTCTTGTGGCGATTTGTGGCCGGGCATTCCTCGTTCGAGCTTCTTGGAATGTTAGTGGTCGGAATGGCGGGATTGAAGATGGGGTTTGCCTTGCTTGCTCCGGGACAGCTCAGTCGTGGGGATGCCCTGACACGGGCCGGCAGAGACGGCTTGCCTTTGTTAATTGGCGGAGCTTGTATGACCGCCCTCGCTGCCGTGGTGGAGGGTTTCTGGTCAGCTGAACCGTTCCCGACAAACGTGAAATACACGGTCGGTATTGCCTTCTGGGTTCTTCACGCCCTCTATTTTATTTTTGTGGGAAGGGGACTTCGTGCAGCTTGAGAAGGTGACGGCTGAGATTCGCCCGCGGACGCAATGGGAAGCGATTGATTTGGGAGTCAGGCTGGTGAGTGAACACGCAATTTCTCTTCTGAAGGGGTGGATGGCTTCGGTGTTTCCGCTTTGCCTCGTGATTCTGATTGCCTGCTACAATTCGATCGGTTGGGGCATGTTTTTGATTTGGTGGTTGAAGCCGATCTGGGAGCGGGTGGCGCTTCATCCCTTAAGCCGAAGTCTCTTTGGAGAGCATCCGACCTGGCGTGAGACGATGAGGGTTCTCCCCAAGGAGTTGCGCAAAAATTACCGCCTGGTTTCAGTTGGGGTCGTTCTGACCTCGATTGGTTGGTTGGTTCACTCCGGAGATGGTGACGCAGATGCCAAGGCGGGATTGGCGGTGTTTTATTGGTTCATTGTGATTGGGCTGCTTTTTTATCGATCAGGATTGAACCGTTCGCTGGTGCTTCCGGTCCAATATCTGGAGGGACTAGAGGGACAACGTTATAAGTCCCGCATGCAGATTCTCTCCTACCGAAGTTCCAGTTCGGCGGTTGGCCTGACCTTCATCTGCCTTTTTGTGGAAGTGCTGCTCTTCGCTAGTCAGATTATCTTTGCCCTCATCATGATTCCCGAGGGCGTTATGTTTGACGGTTTCATGACCTGGGAGGCTTTCTCTGAAGGTGACTTGAGTTTTGTCTCAAGCTGGATTTGGGTTGTGCTTGGCCTCTTTTATTTTAACGCCCTTTCGCTGGTGGCTTGGTTCTACACCCTGTCTCTTATACACATCTCCGAGCCCACGAGACCGAGGCTGATCTC
>CAJXVQ010000213.1 GCA_913060685.1 uncultured Verrucomicrobiales bacterium | reverse complement strand
AGGAACCCTCGGTTCCATAAGCCCCCCAGCTCAACAATGCGAAACTTGGGTTAACCCCTCGTAAGTAATGATCTCCCGTCTCCTTTAAACCTAACAATCCCCACCTTCGCCGAGACCGATTCTCTTCAAGACATCTCGCGCGCCAATCTTGACCCGACTCACAAGACCCGCCCCATCATCGTTTGGCATCGATCATACCACGAATAACATCCTGGGCATCACACCACGATCACGGCTCCACTGCCTGCAGCCGCATCACCGGCCGGACGATCGCCAATATTCTCTTTCTAAAAAAATAATATGAGTAATTCCAATGACAATCAACCCACCCGACAACTCACAAGTGCCGCTCTCGGCATCGCCTGGTGGTACTTTCTCCTCCGCGGACTCTTCCTGATCATTGCCGGCGCCTTCTTGGTTTTCAAACCAGGCATGAGTGCCGCAGCTTTCACCCAGGTCATTGGAGCCTTCATGCTCGTTGATGGCCTCCTCGCCATCGTTTCCGGGTTTACCGGTAATACCGAGACCCGCCTCTGGACCATTCTCCGTGGCATCCTGGTCGCCCTCATCGGTTGGATCGTCTTCAGTCGCCCTGCCCTGGTTGCCGGCTTTGCCGTTTCCACCCTTCTCTACATCATCGCCGCCATCGTTTTAATCGGAGGAATACTCGAAGTCCTCGCGGCCTTGAAAGGTAAAAAAAGCTCCTCCAAACAACCCTCACTTCTTGGCGGAGCTCTCCTGATCGCCTTCGGCCTCCTCTTACTCTTCGCGCCCATGGCCTTCGGACTTTTAATTGTTCGCATCATTGGCGGTGTTGCCATTCTGATCGGCATTATCTTACTCTTCCTCGCACTAAAGACCCGGAAGCTGCGCCATCAAATTGAATAGAAGCCCCGGCAACGTCGGCCTTCGAAGTCTCCAGAGCAATCAGAGAGCCAGATTACCGAATCGGTTAGCCCGTAGGTTTGACTCCCGCCACACACACCATCGATCATCCGGGTTCGTAGCACTGCGGTTCCCAAACGTCTCACTTTCCTCCTGAACTGAATGACAGGATTCCGGTGTGGTTTATTCCGAAGTTGCCAGGCCACTGAGAACAATGAATTTGCGAACAAGACGGTGACCAAGCGGCTACCTGCCCCGAGTCGAAATGATATCCGTGATTCCAACCCCTAAACCACAGTCAAAGCGCGGCTTCCAACAGACGGTTGATGTACGACAATCCTGCCACGGATTAACGGAATCTTACACACGCCAGCTGTGGTCATCTCCCCAAGCATCGCCGGCGGCAAGATCCGCATCGGGAGCGTTGGCGATCGTTGAAAAACCGTAACGATTGACCGCTCGATCCCCGCGAGAATTTGAATCCCCCTTCTCCCCCTCGGGTGTGGGCGAAGCCCCCTCTCCGATTCCTTCAACGACGCCCTCAAGCACCCAAAAATCAAATTCCTGGCAGCAAACGAAAAGCCCTTGGGCAGGTGCGCACCGACCTCGCTTCTTACCCGAACAGACCGGCGAGACGTTCCGCCTCCGGGATGACGAAGGGGAATTTTTCGCTGAACGGGTGCCCCGTGATTCCGGCGAACTCCCGTAGGGCCTGGTGGATGTGTTCAGGGCGGACACGCAGTCCTTTTTCGGTGTCTTCTTCAAGCGCGAGTGTCTTCGCGTCGATTGGGATAAGAAACTGGCCGTCGTCGGTCTTGCCGACGACGCGGTTCCCCCCGATGCCCGGACCGAGGAACATGGTGGATCCGATCGACCAGTGGTCCTTGCCATTGCCTTTGTTGTAGTTTGGCGTGCGGGCCATCTCACTCTGCATGACGATGACCAGCTTGTCGCGGATGCCGAGTTCCTCGGCGCGGCGCAGGGTGTGATCGACGCCAGCGAGTAACTCGGGGATGAGGTTCATCTGGTCACGGTCGTTATTGGCGTGGCTGTCGAATTGACCGATGGAAAGATTGGCGGAAACGCAAACCCCGGCCTTGAAGGAGGCGAGGGCGATCTCCGCCTGTTGGGCGAGCCGTTCCTTCGGCGTGTCTTTGGGGATGAATGGAGTGACACGCTGCAGAGCTTTGGCGCTGAGCTGGGCGGAGTAGAGCATGCTTTGCGAGCGCTCGACACGTGGCAGGCGGGCTTGCGTGATCCTGGCGTCGGTCTGGCCTTTGAGAGCAGCCTCAATGCGATCGCTGACGAAATTTTCGTGGTAAGGACTGCTGACGTTGCCTCCGACGCAGTCGGCGTTGGCGATTTGCCCGAGGGTCGGCAGATACGGCACACGCGCCATCGGGACGATGTTGCCGGTGGCGGAGTAGTTTCCAAAGGTGAGGAAGGCTAGCGGACATTCCGGACCACGACAGGCGGCGACGAGGGCGGCGAAGGTCGGATAAGCGAGGCTGTCGAGCTTACCGGTCGCCATGTAGCGTGAGCAGGGCGAGTGGTTGTTGACCGAGTAGTCGAGGCCGTTAAGGACAAGCAGATCGCTGGCATATCTCTTGAAGAAGGACTCGTTGCTCATGCCCTTTTTCGCCTTGTCGATGTGCGCGGCATTGGGGGCGAAATTGATGTTGCCCTCTGTGAGAATGTCACCCTGTTTGTAGAGCCGGTTGGTCTCGTTGACTCCTTTCGGGTCCATCAGGTAAGTTGTGTCCCAACCTCCCGCAGCGTTGAAGACCGCGTAATAGGGACCATCGTAAGCCTCGGGTTCTCTGGTCGCGGCGCGGGCCGGAGTCGGAAAGCCAATCGGGGAGGCCACGCCGAGTCCGGCAAGGCCACAGAGTTTCAGAAAGTCTCGTCTCATGGGTTTGTGTGGCTATTCGTAAAGGAAATCGTGTTGACGGAGGAGGTAGGTGACGACGGCACGCCACGCCCGGAGCGTATAATGTGGGTCGTTGACGGGGATCTCCCGCGCGACCCGACAAGAATAAATTTCCACCGGTTCGAATTTGCCGAGCTCCTTCGCCTCGCGGATGATGCCGTCGAACAGCGCGTAGCTGCGATCGACTTCGGTTTGGTCGGCGTGCCCCAGGATGTGCTCATGCAGGTGTGCAAGGGCGATGCGGATTTGCCCCTCGTCTTTCTCATCGGATTCGATTCCCGGGAACAGCCGGCGCTCAGCCGGCTTGCGCGAGAAATCGAGCACGACATTCCGACAGGCAATCTCGTTGGCCATCATGCGCTGGATCGCTCCCATCGCGCCGCTCGGGTTGGCGATACGCTCGGTGACCTCCTTGGTATCGATGCCGCCGTAGAGGATCTTGAACTGGTCATCAAGCCTTCCCCATTCCCTCCCGAAGATGGCCTTTAATTTGCGCTCGAGCTGTTCCGGGGCGAGGAGGCGAACAAGCCCGAGATCGTCGAGTTCCGCCATGCGGGCCGGGTTAACCGCCGCCGTGGCGAGGCCGTCGGCACGGTAGAACTTCGAGACGGCAAGTTCTTTGAAGACGTTTTTCAGGTTGAAGCCCGCCGCGGCGAATCGCCTGGCGATGCACTCAATCTCACCGCGTTGTTCGGAGTAGGATCGCTGCCTGGCGGCGTAGAATGGGGCGTCGATGTCCTCCGGGGGCCGCAGCGCCTTCCGGCCGGTGAGAATGTACCATACGTGTTCGACCATCGCGACGGCGAAGCGGGGATCTTTCACCGTTCGCTCACCCAGCCACTGGAGGGCGCGCCAGCGTTCGTCTTCGGGGAGAGCCTCGCCCTCGTGGCCGGGGCTGAACATGTCTTTAAACCACCCCTCCTTGCGCAGCTTGTGGACGCCTTTGCCATCGAGCGCATAGTAGTCCTGGAACAGGCCGGCGACCGGATCCATGGACTTATGGCAGATGACGCAGTTCGCGGCCTGCATCGTAGGGATTTCGTACTTGGCGGAAATCGCTGCGGCGTCGTTCACACGCGGTGCGAGCTGCATAATGTCGATGCCGAGAAAGTGCTGGTAATACATGCGCACGCGAAGGCGGTTGCGGTTCGTCTCTGTGGTAGGGTAGCGCTTGAGGTACTGGAACGTCGTGAGGATGCCGGCATGCGGGTAGAAGCCGGTGGCGGATTCCTGGTTCGTTTTCTCGCTGCGACCGGTGAGTGCCTTAAGCTTGACCGGGACGTATTCAAAACGGTTGTCGATGTTCTTGAAACGCTTTTTATTCGCCTCAAAAATACCGTAACCGCGAGCGGTGTAGGGTGAGACCATGATGTAGTCGGCGGTGATGATCTCGGTAAACGGGCGGCCGTTGCGCACGATGTTCTTTACCAACTCCATCGGCTCGCGCTTCATCGATTCGCGGTAGTGGCGGGCCAACTCCCAGCCGGCCTCCTTGCGTTTCTGATCGTCCTTGATATGGCTGAAGTCCCGGTTTTGATACCAGTGGCGCGTCTTGTCGAAGTGCTCGTAGGACAAAACATTTTCCGCGACGTCATCGATGCCCGGAGTGAGAAAGATATCGTTGAATCCCTCGGCGAGCCGGTCGTAGAACGCCTCCTCCGTCATCAACTTGTCGAGAATCCTGCCAAGCGCCCCAATTGCGCCGCCTTCAACGGCGGAGTTTTCTTCGGGGGTCGGCAGACGGGCGGCGAGTGATAGTGTCAACCGGCGTAGCAGGCGGCGATCGTCGAGCATGGTGACACCATCGAAGAATGGCTCTCTGTTGGCGGCGGTATCGAGTTTACCCGGCACCCCACCGTTCGCACGGCGCACGAATTCTTCGAGGATTCGATAGCGGGTCGAGCCCGGCTTGAGCACGTCTTCGCCGCCGTGGTCGAGCTTGCCGACCACTTTCAATAACATCCGGGACTGACCATCCTTCCTGGCGGTGGCCAGTTTGGTAAACGCGGCCCGATTGTGGGCGAGAAAGCCATCACGAGTCGAGCCCCACAGGACGAACTTGCTATCCTCGGCATCACCGCCCGCCTTGTGGCATTTGATGCACTTGCTCGCACCGATTTTGACCCAGACTTCATCCGTGAAGAAGTCGGATGACCCGGCGATACCGGCCCGATCGGGATGTTTCGGCTCCTCCGACCGGGCGATCGAGACCAAGTATAGAAAAAATAGAATTCGTAGCACTTTCATTCGTTGCGGGATGTCCTATTAGAGGTTTTCTTCCCTTGATTCAACCTCGATGACACACGGGAGCGCGTATTTCACCTCTGGATGGAAATCTTTGGAGATTCACCAGATCCGAATAAAGATTCTCCGTCAGGATATCCACCAGAGGATGAGCCAAAGAACAAGCAACACTGATCCCCGCTCCAGCGCGGGCACCCAGATCTCACCGAAAGGTGCGGTGGTGTTTTGTCCCAAATGGACCTGAAGTTGTTTTGAGCCCCGGACAGCCAAGCCCCAGACACGGGATGGCTTACATGGCTCTATGGCAAGGAAACGGAGCTAGGTCACGGCAGGCTCGAAAAGATAGACGGGCCATCCCCGGGGTGGCACGATATCGGGCCGAAGGCCGTGGAAGCTACCTTCAAGGGCTGCAAACCGGAGGGTCTGGCGACCATGTGGGACAAGGAAGGCCAGATGTCAGGACAAGCCCGCCGTTAAGATCAAGTGGTCACTCTTACCTCCCACGTTCCCTTTCAAACATCACGAGAGAAGCGGGAATGATCAAGTTCGGCAAGCGGAACCCTCCCACGATCACGAAAGGGCCCTACGCTGGCGAGATCGTGAATGGAGACCACATCATACCGAGGAGTGAGACTTCCGCACTCGACAACACTCTTTTCAACTGGGAGATGATACCGTTGACGTTGAATCAGAAGAAATCAGTCAAGGTCGGACAGAGGCAACTGGATCTGGCGAGGCGGTGGAACCCAGCTGGACTTCTTAGCGATGAAGAGTTGGGATGAGTGAGATGCCTAAAAGGTTCTAATCCAAGCGGTGAGCGAGACATCATAGATTTTGAGCTTGTATGATTGCTCACCTCTTCACTAGACTAATCGATCGTGGCAAGCTCGCATCGAAAAATACCGCACGCCATGGTCCCCGTGCATCTCGATGCACTTTTTCTGCAAAAGCCGGATACCGTTCTCCAATCCACCGCTGATTTCTCTCGTATTCCTTACCGAGATAAAGACTCCCGGCTGAGCGTAAACGCCGATGTCGGCTACTCGAGCGAGGAGATCGTGGCCCCGCCCTTTCGCGGAAAATCACTGCGCCTCGGGGCCGGAGTCCACCTGCACTGGGCCATGCCCGATGCACTCACCCAAGGAGTCCGACTTGGTAAACGGCTGGACTTTCCCGCTCTCCCGGATCGCTGGCTGGTCTCACGTCGCAACCGGGCCTCAGGCGAGACCGAGCGGAGTTGGATTGTCGAAAGCGACTACCTCTACCCCGAGCGAGCGCTGGAGGAGGACACCCCTCCCAACACCGTCACGTTCCCTTTGCCCCCTGTGCCCTTCAGTTCCCATGGTCAGCCTTACCGCTATCTCGGACGCAACTGGCGGGCAGATGAATCCGCAGGCCACTGGCCCAAGGATCTTGAGAATGCTGATTATCTCAATACCCTGGCCGAGCAATACGCCAGCGATCCCGAAAGTAAGGCCGCCGTTCAGGTTGGCCTGACCGCTATGGGCTATGGCGACCCGACCTTCGCCGCCTTTTATCCGAACTGCCGCAGCGTCTATGGCTTCCACGACACCGACATTACGACCCCCGACGCCTTTGCCAAAGTCAGCTATGATCTGGTCGGCTGGTATGACCAACCGGAGGACCGCGATATTCTTCGCGCGTCCAAGGCAGACGAAAAAACGCCGCTCGAGCTCACGGTAGCGGCGCAAGCCCTCAAGCGCCGCAAAGAGCATCTGGCCAGCGGCCACAAACCCCAGGAGGATGACCCCGATGAGAATTGGCGCGACGCCGTTTCACATCTTCTCGGCTGGGCCATCGCTAAACCCGAGGGGGAACAACAGTCGCCGGCAAAGCGGCTCATCTGCTACGGCACGCTTCGGACCCACGCCGAGGCCGACTTCGTCACCGATCCCGCCGAGGTTCAGGGCGAGGTCCAGCTAGCTATCGGCAACACTGCCAGCGAGGCCCTCTCCGCCGCCCTTGCCCAAACCGTGCCCGGCAACCCCGCTCTCATCGAGGAGCAACTCGAAGCCCTCGATTTGGGACAGAAGTTTTCGCATCGACGCCTTGATATCGGGCCCAAATTCAAAGAGGCCCGCCACGACCGTGGATTCCGGGCGATCTCTGGCGGGCATCAATTTGCGATCCGACACGAAGGTGCGCCTTCCGAGTCCGAGGACACGCAGGTCAAGACTCCGGTCGAGATGGTCCTTCCGGAATTTCTGCACCACACTCTCAACCAATTGAACGAAGCTCAACGAGCAATGGAGGTAGCCGAGGAGGAAATCGCGTCACTGCGCGGCCAGATCTTCCGCGACTGGAGCCTGTTCATGACCAGCCTGCGGCCCCCACCCGGCCTCGAGCACGACTACCCCGATCCGATCGAGGTCATGCGCTTCACCGAGAAGACCGGCCTCGCGCAACTACGTGCCAGCCTCGCCGCCAAAGGCGGGCCCGTGACGCTTGAACGAGGCGATGACAGCACAAGCAGCGCCGATGCGCCAATCACCTGTGCCCAAGTCCCCGATGATACCGACAAGGCAGCGAGATCAGCCAAAGTTGCACGCCTGATCAACGAAGTCGTCAAAGGGCTCGACGTCGCCAACCAGCTTCTTGCCCTGATCCGCCGCCTCGACCGGATCGACGCCGCAATGAAGACCGAGGCACCGAAAGCAAAGTTTCCGATCCTTGAAGCCACCATACCATTCAGCGGTTACATCAGATCACTCGATTTCAGCCCCGACGGCGCGCACATCCTGGTCGCAGCGGATGACAGCGAGTGCGGACTATTCGACACCCTCACCGGCAAAGCAAAATTCACCCTCCCGGACTTCGTAGACAATGTCAGGTCTGTCCGATTCGATAAAGCAGGCGACAAGATCGTCATCAACGGCTTATACATCAGCGGGGTGATCGATCCCAAGACTGGCGCCTTGCTGAACCGATTGACAGGCAACGGCGACAACATCATCCAAGCGCTCTTCACTCACGACGGGGCCAAAATTATAGGGTCTTGCTGGGACCAGTCCCTCTGCGTATGGGAAACCAAGAATGGCAATCAGAGCTTCCGATTCGCTTTGGAGAACGGCGTGATCGAGAAACTGGCTATCGATGCAGAAACAACCATGGTCGCCGCCGGAAGCAGTCTCGACAACATCGAAAACAAAAACGTCGACGCCATCCTCACCATCGTCGAAATTAAATCCGAAAAGCACCACTCCTTCAAAGCCGGAAATGGAAAGATTAAGACCCTCCAGTTCGATCCCGACGGAAAAAAGATCCTTGTCGTTTCCGCCTCTTCTGCAGGCATCTACAAACCTGAATCTGGCACCCTCGAAATCAAACTCGATAGCAGCGATCACGTCGTTAAGGCAGGCTGCCTATCCCACGATGGCAAGCTGGTGGCAACTGGCGCAAAGGACGGCACGATCAAAATTTGGGATCTCGCCAATGAGGCCAAAGTCATTACCACCGCAAAGCTCCCCAGTGGTGTAGCGGCTATCGCCTTCAGCCCTGACAGCACCCAACTTCTAACCACCGGCGAGAAGGGCGCCGCCAAGATCTGGGACGTCCAAACCGGCCAACTCCTTCACGATCTCACCAGCGAAGGCGACGAGTATTGTTACCTCGCCATCTTTGATCCGACTGGCAAGCGGGTCGCGGTGGGGGACTTCACCTCCCAAAAGATCAGGGTCTGGCGCCTCGAGACTCCAAGCTTCAAAGAGAAGTATGGATTCGATATAGACCTCTCTGATGACGAAAGCACCGCCGAAGAGCTCCGTCGCGACATCTTCGACGACTTCGCCAACGACTGCGTGGACATCGAAGAGATGCAGGACGGTTGCAAGGCAGTATCCGATCTGTTCCTCGACACCACCGATCACGTCGCCCAAACACCCCCGTCCGTTCCCACCCATTTCACCCTGCGCCAGATCGATGCGCCGCGCTTTTATCAGCCCAACGATCCGGTGGTGTTGATCACCGGCGATGACGTGAAGCCGACACCGCGCCACGGCACCGATGGCAGCGACCGCGACGATGGCAAACTCGCCTGTCACATCCTTGAGATCGAGCCTCTCAAACCCCTGAAGGATTGGGCCGACGCCATGATTCCCCCCGCCCTTGAAATCGTGCGGGAATTTGTCCGCAAACGCGCCACCGAAGAAGAAGGCGCGACGCCGACTCAGGACCGCCCCGGTCTGCGCGACTGGCGCGAACAGCCGTGGCACCCCTTTGCCATGGAATGGCAGGTCGAGGTCCAACCCGACAGTGAGGGCAGCAACCGCTCGGACGCTCATTCGACCTACACATCTGATTTCGTAACAAAGAACTACAGCCTGCCCGAACTCGGGGTTGATCTCGAACCCCGCACTCCCGGCACGAAAAAACCAACAGCAGACAGCGGGCTTTATGATGGTTCGACCATTTTGGTTGACCATGCCTCCGGCTTGATGTTGGCGAAGCTCAATGCTTTCCTCGACCCCGACAAGGCGGAGGAGGAAAAGACCCCGCAACAACGCAGCAACGAGGAAACCCTGCGCGCGGTGCGCGACCACCTCGCCCAGCGGCCCGCTAGCCTGTCGCAATCACTCGATGGCCTCCACGAGGCCTTCCTCCAGCGCCACCAGATCCTGCAATTGCCCATCGCCGACCCGATCGGACCCACTGATCTCGGCTCCTTCACAGAACTCGTGCGCAAAGCAACGACAGGTCGCCACGGCAATGCACCGCTGCGCGACCGCGACTTCACCCCGATCCGTTCCGGCACCATGCACCTGCGACAGCTTCGCCTGATCGACACCTTTGGCCGCGTCAAATCCCTGCACAAACCGAACAGCAAAACACCTCTCACCGTCGCCGAAACCCTCGCAGTCCCAGGGAACCAATCCGCCGTAGCCTTGCGACCGCGCCTCGTTCAACCGGCCCGCGTCAACTTGCGCTGGCTTTCAGCCCAACACGCCGATGGCAAACGGACCGACGAACCGGAAGTGAACGCTCATCCAGCCATGACGCCTGTTTGCGGCTGGATCCTGCCGGATGTCTTAAATTCCATCCTCTCGATTCACGATACCGAAGGCGCCTCGCTTGGCTCCATCACTTCCGTCGATGGCCGCGTCCAGTGGCAATCCGCCCCCGGCGATCTCGATCCCATCGAAACCCTCGACACTCCCAACCCGCGCCTCAACGAGCACCTCGGAACCCTTCTGCGCACGATCATCTCCGATATCGACCCCAAGGACCCCACCTTCTTCCCCTCCTTCATCAATGCAATCGGCAACGCCCTGGAGACCATCGCCCCCGAGGACTTTTCCTGTCTCTTATACACATCTCCGAGCCCACGAGACCGAGGCTGATCTCG
>CAJXVQ010000212.1 GCA_913060685.1 uncultured Verrucomicrobiales bacterium | reverse complement strand
AATCTTGGCACAACGACCGCCCCCCTTCGGTGTCATCATTCATTGGCGCAACACGGTCGGGAAACCGCTTCCAGGCTTTTTTACCGGAACGAAACGCGGCTATTTGCCATTGAGCTCGAAGAGGTAGGCCAACAAATCCGCCACCTCCTTCTGTGAGAGACTCTGCGCAGTCGGCGGCATAAGACTTCCGATGTTGTCGCGCTTGGAGATGGCGTCGGCGCGGAGTTCAATCATTTCACCCGTCGCGAAATCGCGCACCAGCACCACGCCTTCGTCACGGCTCTTCTGCTCGTAGCCCTGCAAGACCGTCCCATCCTTCCTTGTAAAACGCCGTAGGGCGAATCCCTCCTTCACCTGCCTGGTTGGCCAAAGCACTTCTGTCACGATGCGCTCGGGCGGCACGCCGCTACCAACAGCCGATAAATCGGGACCAATCCTGCCGCCGACATCTCCGACTTTGTGGCAAGACGCACAGGCCATCTCGACCGCTTTAAAATGTCTTTCGCCCTTCGCCGCATCGCCCAGGCGCGCGGCGGCGACGAGTTGGTTGATCAACTCATCGCTATATTTGTAGCCGCCAGCACCCACGCCAGCAAGCCGGTCGAGCACCGCGCCGAGGTGTTTGTCGACGAGCCCGGTGGAGACCCATTTGGTGCGCAGGATTGTCCCCTGCAGTTCATCGATCGGCCTCTCCTTCAACTGCTCCGCCAACTTCTCGGCCGCGCCTTGCTTGGTAACAAACGCGGCAAAGATTTCGCCGATAGTTCCGATGTCTCGAACGCGCTCCAGCACTTCCGCGGCGCGCCTGACTGCGGCGTCGGGATCGATGTCGAGCATCGCCGCGAATGCCGCTGGCTCGTGGGCTCCCGCATACTGATTGAGCTGCTCCATCGCCTCCTCGCCCCAAAGCGCACCATAGGCGCGAATCGCGGCCGCGCGTAGTTCACTGCCGGGCTTTCCGGTCGAGGCCGCTGTCCGCGCTGCCGTGCGCAACTGCTCCTCCTTCCAGGCACGTACCAAGTCCCAACCTGCAGCCTTCGCAGCATCGTCACCGGCGGAGAACACTTTCTCGAGCAAATCAAGATGCGCGGACTCCGGACGATCGAGCTTGGCGAGTTCGCGCAACAACCCGGCATCCGGCGGATCAAGTGCCAGCGCGAAGCTGGCGTCCTTCGACTCGCCGACGACCAGCAACACACGCGCAAGTGCCACTCTCGCCTCGCGCTCGACTCCCTCACCCTCGAGTGCCTGGCGGATCTCGCCTAACAACTCATTGGAATCAGCCTCGCCGAGCACCCGTGCCAAGCCTCGGCCGCGATCTCCGAATTCGAGTTCACCACGCTTGAAGGCCGGGACCCAATGTGGCTTGAGGTGGTGCACAGCCTGTTTGAAACCATACTCGATCCAACGGTCCATTGGCCGCCCGGCGACCGAGGCCGCTATCAACACCGATTTGGCCTCGGGGATCTGCCCGGCGGCGAGCACCGCCTCCATGCGCACGCGTGGGTGGTTGTCGACGGCGGCGATTTCGAGGAGATCGTGATGCCCCCATCGGCCGGCAATGCGTGCCGCATAGGCACGACAGCGATGATCGTCGGACGCGAGCAAACGCTCCAGCAGCGGGCGATCTTCAAAACCACACCACAAGGCAAGCCCGACCGCTTCGAGCAGGTCACGCCCCTCCCACTCCCGCACCGTATCGGGCAGTTTCTTGAGACCGCGTGCGGCGAGCACCTGCTTTGCTTTTTCACGCCGCCACTGGTTGTCGGATTTGAGCTCAGCAATCAGGGTAGCCTCCGGCGCCTTGGTGAGCTTCGGCGTCTTTGCCGAGCTGCCCTTCTTCGCGACCCGCCAGATTCGCCCGTGGGTTTTGTCGCGTTCCGGGTGACGATAGAAGTCGTCCTGGTGGCAGGTGATCGGGTTATACCAATCGACGATGTAGATCGCGCCGTCGGGGCCAAGTTTGACGTCGATGGGACGGAAGTTGCGGTGCGTTGACCGCAGTAACGGTTCGACAAAGTCCACTTTGAAACCACCGTCGTCCTCCGGAGTTCGAAAGCGCGTGACCTGGTTCTTCTTGTAATCGCCCACCCCAAAGCTGCCGTCGCCGAGTTCGTCGATGCCCGCATAGCCGCCCGGGTTGCCAATCCGCGGCAGGCGCAGGCGGCGGTGGACTGGCACCGACGCCGGTGTCAGGTAAGAGATACCGCCGGCGCCATCGATGACGAAGCTCTGCCCATAGTCGTCAAAGCCGATGCCCCACGGGTTGCCCGGCCCCATGAAGTCATCGAGCAGTGGGTCGAGCTGCAGCTCGCGCGGTCGCAGGCGGAAGACGCCGGCCTGGAACAGCGTCGACACGCCGAAGGGCGTCTCGACGCGCGATTCGATGCCGTCGCCTTGACTGAACCACAATTCGCCGCCGGGGCTCCATGCGAAACCATTGCTCGTTTGGTGTGAGTCACCGTTCCCAAAGCCACTCAGCAAGAGCTTGCGCTTGCCCTCCCAGTCGAAGTGCACCAGCTCGGTGTTGTGGCCGATGTAGACCCCGTCGCCGCCGACCTCCATCCCGGTCGGGACGCTCAAGCCCTCCGCAAACACGCTTGACTCGTCGGCGACACCGTCGCCATCGAGATCGCTCAGGACGATGACTTTGTCGTTCGGCATTACTCCGGGCTCGATCTGCGGGTAGACATCGGAGCAGGCAACAAACATGCGCCCGTCGGCGTCCCAGCGAACTGCCAGCGGGTTGGCGACGCCGTGCCGCTCGTCGGCGAACAGATTCACCTCATACCCGTCGAGGACCTCGAACCGGGCGATCTCTTTGCCGATGTCCGCATCGCCTGACCCCGTGCGTTTTGGTGCCGGTTTCGGCTGGGGCACCTCGCCTTTGAAAATCATCTCCTCGGCGGCAGCAATCAGCGCCGGGAAGGTCTCCCACTCCTGTTTGAACGACGGCAGGCCCTCAGCAGCATTGGAGAAGATCCGTTTTGAATCGTCGCCGAAGAGGCACTTCCAGTTCGCCGGCCGCCAGTAGTCGTACCAAAGGCGATGCTTCTCTTTGACCGCTGCAGTGAGATTCGCTGGCGCATCCTTTTGCATCGCCTTGATCTCGTCTCTGGACACGAATGGGATCGCGCGCTTTTCAGCCAATGCTCGCACCGCAGCGCGGTAGTCCTCCAGTGCCGCATCATCGGCATGGGCCCATTCAAAATCGAATGGTTCAAGCAAGACCAGCCGCCGGCCGTTGGCACCAAGCTGATCGAGAAGCTTTCGGTAATTCGCGACGAACTCGTTGAGTCCCTCCTTGCCGGCGAGTGATTCGATCTTGCCGAACTGGGCGATGACCATGGTAACGCCGAATCGCTTCATCTGATCATCCCAGCCCCCGAACGCGTCCGGACGCCAGCGTTCGCGCACGGTGGTTTGGAAACTCACCGTGTCGCCGTCCCATGCGAAATCGCGGAACTTCGGCTTGGCCGCATTGAATTTCCCGGTGAGCGCGGCTTCGAAGCGGCCGTCTTTTTGCAGACGAACCAGATCCGTGCCACCTGCGAAGGCGACGACGTCGCCCTCCTTGAGTTCGATGGGGGCCGCAAGAGCCGCGCAAGGAATTGCAAGAGAGACGAAGGCGATCCTGAACACAGACATGTCGGGAAACTAACAAAGTGGTGCCCGCGTAAAACCTAAATCTGGCTCCACGATCCCTGTCACTTGAGTTTCAGGTTTGGCATTTCGCCATCCCCGGTTGCCTTGCCGCCGAGTATCCAAGCGAGGTTGAATCGGGCCAAGTGGGAGCCTTTGAACGGATCGTGCTCGTAGTGCAAGTAGATCCATCCTGCCGTGAGCGTGCCGGGCCGACCGACCGCGAGTGATGAATAGCCGCTCCGACCCTCGTCGACGAGTCGCTTGACGGGCCAGGTTTTTCCGCCGTCGAAACTCGCCCACACCGTCACGCGCTCACGGTGCGAGGCGTTTGTATCGAGGTTGCTAAAGATCAAAACGTCCCGGTCATCGAGTGGCAATCTGGCCAAACCTCCCATGCAGCCATACGAGCGTCCTTGATCTCCATCAGGGAGCACATCGACGATTTTCCAGTTCTGCCAAGATGCTCCACCATCAACACTCCACGCCTCGCGGCGACGGCCGTTTCGCGGTCGTTTGGGCCAGTGGACGCGCGAGTTGTAATAGACCCGTCCGTCGGCAAGCTCGACCAGGGCTGCTTCACCCGTTCCTTTCTCGGGGAACGGACCACTGGTCTTCCAGTTCTTGCCACCGTCGTCGCTGTAGATGGCGTTGGTATACTGCCGGGGCCAATTCTCTTCGCCATCTTTCGGTCCGTAGTATCGGGACGGACGAAGCAAGCGCCCCTTGTGGGGACCGCGCATTAAGGTGATGCCATGCTCGTTCATGTGCATGGAAGGATGGTTTCCGTGAACGTCCTTTGCGATCACTGTGGCTTCCGCTTGCCACGAACGGCCATCGTCCCGGCTACGGTAGAGAGTGAGTGGAGCAGGCGGTTGCCGTTCTTCGACGAAGACCAGGATGTCTCCCGAGTTCGCATCGACAATCGTGCCTCCACCGTGGTAGCCGGCACGGGCCACCGGGATCGGGCGTCCCCACGACTGTCCTCCATCTTCACTCCGACGCACCGCAACGCCGGAATTTCCCCAGACGGCCAGCACAGTTCCTTTCACGGTGACGACCACATTCGGATAGCGCTGATCGCCGAACAGGCGTTGCTTCCCGAAGACGGGAGCGCCTATGAACGGGGACAGTTTATCGTCGGCAACCGACACCACCGACAACGCGGAAAAGAATAGAAAAAAGCAAGCCGCCGAAGAGCAAAATTGAGGCGTTTTTCCCATGCTTCGGGAAGATAGAAGTGTCCGCCCGTGCTGTCAATATCATGGCGGGTGGGGCCGTCAGAAATCTAAAATTACGGCGGGAACCAATCATCCCATTCTGGTCGCCCTTTCGGCGGCGGCTGATTCGCCTGGTTGAGTCTTCCGGTTGAGGTGAGAGTTACTTGCCCGATTGCGCGGTGATCTTCACGTGGAAGACCTTGTTGCGCTGTCCCTTGCGCTTGCCGAGGCGCATCAGGCCTTCGCCACAGGTGACCCAGCTCTCGTGGTCGCCGATGCGGCAGACGCCGGAGTTTCCGAGGGTAGCGTGGTTCTCCGCGATGAGGACGCGCTCCGTGGCCCGCATCACCTGCAAGGTGTCCGGATTGACCTGCGCGATGAAGAGAGGGGCACGATGCCGGAACATGTGGTCGTTATTCGCGCCCTTGCGAGTGTAGACGAGGAAGAGTCCTCCAGCGCAGGTCACCCAATGCTGTTGCGTATTGTAGCTGCCGAGCGATTTACCATCGTCGAAGGTCCACTCGCGGACCGGATCGAACTTCAGCCCGTCCATTGAGCTGGTGACGTAAGCGGCATGGTCGGCCCGCAGGGTAAGGAAGTAGCGTCCTTTAAATTCCGTCAACGATGGTTCGTAGAGGCCGCGGTCTTGAGGGATGTTTAACTCCGTTCCGTGCTCGAGGTAGGTGAGCGTCTCGCCGTCGAAGCGGCAGCGCGCCACCGTGCTGGTGTAGTTGTGCTTCTTGACATCCGCCACGTAGCGCACCGGCAAGAGGATCTCCCCGTTCGGCAAGTCGACCCGTTGGTTGTTTCCCGCATTGCAGGCCGTGATGGGCCGGCCGGCGTGATCTTTCCCGGGTAGGACGAGAATCTCTATCGGACCGCAGGCGCCGGTCGCGGGATCCATCACGGCGTAGGACACCTTCTCGCGCAGGCGCTTCTCATGCTTGCCCTCCGCAAAGTTGAAGGTCTTCCCGGTGGTGAGGACTTTGCCCGACTTCGCATGCCAGGTCGGCCAAAGGTCACCTGGCGCCACCTCGAAGCCATCGACCTGCTTCATGCGACTGAGCGACCTGATCAGCTCCGGTTTGCTCCAGGTCATTCCGCCATCGCGACTGAGGGACTGGTAGACGTCGTGAAAGTCGTGCGAAACACGCTTGCCGGTCTCCGACATGGTCGTGATCCAGAACGGGTCGTCCCCCGGGACGAAGGCAGTGCGTGCCTGCCACCAGTCCCACTTGTCGGTTCCTTCGATGGAGCCGAGGGCCTCGATTTTAAGCGTTACCGGCTCGGGAGACTCGGCCTCCGCCCAAAGCGTGACAGCTCCCAACAAAGTGCAAACAGTGGTAAGAAATTGCTTCAAGGCTTTAGGTTCTGAAAAGGTGTGATGATGGTCGGTTTGACTGGCTTTGAAAAGGGTCCACTCCTAGGGCGTTTTCCCATTTTCGCTAAATAGGCACAATTTAAAATTGTCAGGTTAAGCGGAATGGCACCCGGATAAGAGCTGTCTTCGCAGCGGAGCTGCCAGGAAATGATCATGACCGGTACGGACCACCGGAATAGGAAGTGCCCATGTCCGCCCTCCATCTTCACTCCGACGCACGACAACGCCGGAGTTTCCCCAGACGGCCAGGACCGTTCCTTTCATGGTGACGACCACATTCGGGTAGCGCTGATCGTCGAACAGGCGTTGCTTGCCGAAGCCGGGAACGTCTGGGAACGAGGACAACTTGTCGTCGGCAACAGACACCGCCGGAAAGGCGAAAAAGAACAGAAAAAAACAAGCCGCCGATGAGCAAAAATGAGGCCTTATTTCCATGCTTCGGGAGCATAGAAGTGTCTCCGCATGCCGTCAATATCAGGGCGGGTGGGCAGGATCCGGATGAGGTATCGGTTCTAAAGGATCAGTCGCAGCCGATTTGTGACTTCCTACGCAGTGGTTTCTGACTAAATATTCAGGTCCTGAAAGTTTTGCCCCGACTCTTGAACACTAAATTTCCAACCACCTTTCTTGTCGCGTTGCTGGCCCAGGCGAGCCCGCTTGCCGCTGACGAGCTTTTTAAGCAACGTATCGCCCCGTTCCTGGAGTCGAACTGCACCGACTGCCACGACAAGGACACCCAAAAGGGCAAGGTCGAGCTGCATGCCATCGGTGGCGATTTCTCCAATGGTGATACCGTCGCGATGTGGGAGCGCGTGCTCGAGCAATTGGAGATCGGCACGATGCCGCCCGAAAAAAAGCCACAACCGACTGCCTCCGAGCGCCAGGAGATGGTCACCTGGATCAAAGACGGGCTCAAGGCTGCCGGCAAAGGATTCGAGATCGAATCGCGCATGCTGCTGCCTGAGTTCGGCAACCGGGTGAGCCACGAACTCCTTTTCGATGGCTCGATCAACACGCCACCCTTCACTCCGTCGCGCCTTTGGAGAATGAGCCCGCACATTTACGGTGGTAAAAAATACCAGGAGCGTGTCGCTGGCGGAATCGAGGCGCAGCCGGTCAGTTACAAATCGAAGTCCAGCGGTCTGCGCGATTTTGCCGACCAGGAGGTCATGGACGAAGCCGGCTTCCTCGCGCTTCAACTTGCGCTTTCGGACATCATTGCCAACCAGATCCATGATCGCGAACTGGCCCCGATGACCTACGGCCCCAACAAGGGCAAACCGATTCATATTCCGGGGAAGGGGAGCTTCAAAGCAATCTCCGAAGCGCAGGGGAAACCACCACGCGACGTACTCGAACGCGTGATCCGCGAAGAATTTGAACGTGCCTGTGGCCGGCCGATCACGGAAGCCGAGTTTCCAAAATACCTCGCCTTCATGGAGCGCAACCTCGAGCAGGGTGGCAACGAAGCGGGGCTCAAGACCACGCTCCTGGGCATCTATCTCTCCAGCGAAGCCGTCTACCGAATTGAACTCGGTCGTGGCCCCGCAGACGAACACGGCAGGCATTTGCTCTCGCCCCAAGAGATCGCTTTTGCTCTCTCCTACGCACTCACCGATTCCCCTCCAACGAAGAATCCCATCATCCAAAAAGCATACGAAGCCGGGAAGCTCACCAACAAGGCCGAGGTCGAAAAAGTCGTGCGTGCCATGATCGCCGCCGGGGCGCCGCCGATCCGCAAACATTTTCCCGCCAGCGCCTTTCACCGCATGATCCAGGAAGGCGAACATGGCTTCGCCTACTACCCGCGCATTGTTCGTTTTTTTGAGGAGTTCTTCCTCTACCCGAGGGCCGAAGGAACCTTCAAAGACAGTCCCGGTCCGGGTATGGGGGGGCGCGCCTTGATTGGCGCACCCCAGGGCCACATCGCCGCGATCGTCAATGACGACACACACGTTTTTGAAGAGCTGTTGACATCACCACGCTTCAACAATAGCCGAACGCAACTCCTTAAAATGGTCGACGAACGGCACGCGAAAAAGCTCAAAACCCAGCCGAAGGAAAAGGCCGATGCGTGGCGCGCCGACATGATCAAGAAATCCAACAAGCTCACCGAGGATACTTTTCGCGCCGGGATGCTCCATGACCTCAGCTGGCTGATCACCCACTCGACAAACGACCAGAACGATCCCGTGCACCGTGGGATCTGGATTCGCACCCACCTGCTCGCTGGCAATGTTCCGGCCCTGCCGATCGGGGTCGATGCGAAGATCCCCGAGGATCACGACAAGACGCTGCGCCAGCGGTTCGAAGTCACGAAAGTTAAGGAATGCTGGAAGTGCCACAAACACTTCGAACCACTGGGCATGCCCTTTGAGAGCTTCACTGATCGCGGCTGGGTTCGCACCGGCATGTATTACCAAAAGAAGCAGAAACGCTTCGAAACCATGCTTACGGCGGACAAGATCAAGTCAGGCCTGGAAAAAGGAGAACTCGTTGAATATCCCTTCGACACCAGCGGCAAAATCACCGGCACCGGAGAGGCCGGCATCGACGGCCCGGTCAAGGATGCCAACGAACTCGTGACCAAATTGGCAAGGTCCACTCGCGTCCGTCAATCGATCATCCGGCACTGCTTCCGCTACTGGATGGGGCGCAACGAAATGCTCAGCGACTCAAAGACACTCATCGCCGCAGAAAAATCCTATCTCGACAGCGGCGGGAAATTGAGTGAACTGTTGGTTTCGCTGCTTACCTCCGACTCCTTCCTCTACCGCAAATGATGACCTCACGTAGAAAATTCACCAAGGGCATCATGCTCGGAGCCAGCGGTGCCGCACTCACTCCTCTCCTCCGACAAATGGAGGCGCACGCGGCGGGCAACGCGCAAGGATTCCCGAAACGTTTCGTCTTCGTCGTCAAATCCAGCGGCATCACGCCCGGCGCGATTCGCCCGGAAGGCATCGAGATCGGCCACGACGATCAACTCCTCGATCTCAAACTTAACGATCATCAGCTACCTCCAACTCTGCGATCACTCGATCCATTCAAAGAGGACATGATGATTCTTGAGGGCCTGTCCGGAAGCAATTTTGGAGGCAACCACTCGTCCTACTACGGCGCTCTCAGCTGCCACCACTCGCCGGAGAAACCCGCAGCGGCCACCATTGATTGCCTGCTGGGTCGGCTCAATCCCGCGCCCTTCAATAACTACGGCTTCGCTCCCAACGGCCACAGCATTGGCAACAACTATGGCCCAATCGTGCAGGACACCGCCGTCTTCCCGAAGATCTCGGCGTACGGCCAGAACAGCCCGATGCCCTACCAGGCCAGCGCCGAAAAAGCCTACCGCCAATTGTTCGGCAGTGCCCTCGATTTAAAAACCGGCGGAAAAAAGGAATTCGCCTTGCAGACCAACCTCCTTGATTTCCTCAGCGAGGACACCAAGCGCCTCGCCAGCCAGATCAGCCAGGAGGAACGCGAAAAACTTGACCACTACCTGAACGCATTCGAATCCGTCCGGGCCCGCAACGACCAACTCGTCTCCATGCAGGAGAAGATTCGCAAGAACGCTCCGGAGCTCACCAGCCAGTATGCCTCGACTGTGTTCACTGATCGCGTCTCCACCTTCTTCGACCTCACCGCCGCCTCCTTGATCACCGGATTGACCAACGTGATTTCGATACGCGCCGATTGGCTCAGTGCCAAGTATGCCACCTTCGGATTTAAGAACACCAGCGTGCATGACATCGGCCACAACAAAGTCACTGACAACGGACTCAAGTCCGCCGAAGCCCGCGATGTCATTCGCAAATTTCAAGTCGACCAGATCGCCAAGTTGGCAGCCAAGCTCAAAGCAGTTCCCGAGGGTGATGGCACGATGCTCGACAACACGATGATCATCTACTTGTCCGATACCGGCGAAGCCCACCATTCACAGCGTAAGGAGTGGCCGTTTATCGTTGTCGGCGGACGTGGCCACAAGATGAAGACTGCCGGTCGCTACCTGCGCTATCCCAAATACGGCCAGCCCGGACACAAGACCATCGGCAACTGGTATACCACCATTCTCCAAGCCAACGGCGTCCCTGTCCGGGATCACTTCGGCCAGCTCGACAACAAGCTCAAAGACCTCGACCTTCGAGGGCCGCTCTCAGAGATTGCCGTCTAAAGGCTGTCTCTTATACACATCTCCGAGCCCACGAGACCGAGGCTGATCTC
>CAJXVQ010000211.1 GCA_913060685.1 uncultured Verrucomicrobiales bacterium | reverse complement strand
TCTACACAGAGTAGATCGTCGGCAGCGTCAGATGTGTATAAGAGACAGCCCCTCCAAAAAACCGAACCTCATCGACCAGCTCATTGCAGCCGCACCTGAGACCGCCGTCGAACCCGAGCCAGTCAAACTGAATCCCAACCCGGAACCCGCGTCCAATCAGGAACAAGCGAAAGAAGACAACACCGCCGAAGCTGATGACTTCCACAATGATCCCCTCATTGTCGAAGCTCTCAAGGTCTTCAAAGGTCGCCTGATTTCCTAAACCCCAGTCGACACATGATCCTCCGTCGTCTTTGGCACAGCCTCCCGACGGCCTTGCTTGGCTTTTCCTGCGCCCTGCATTTCATCACGATTGTTCTCTACGTTCGACTCCCCATTCGGTTTGCCGCCATCACCGTCTTCCCGATCTGGGTCTGGGGGATCACCGGACTCTCAGCCGGCATCTATTGCTACCTTTTCCATCGGGCTCGCTTTTCGCTCACCCTGATTCTGATCTGGGTTTTCACCATTCTACTCCTTTCCGATGAAGCCCGCTCACTGGGCCGCCTCGGTTTGGAACCCATGGCCGAGGGCCCCGCCCCTCCCTACGCCGGGAGCAAGGTCCTCCGCGTCGTGACAATGAACTGCGCCGGACAAGCGGATCCCACCCAGATCATCGGAGATTTAATGCCGGACATCATTTTTCTTCAAGAAATCCCACACGCCTATCGCCTCAAGCAACTCGTCGACAAGGTTTTCAATGGCAACGGCGACTACCGCTATCACGCCGCGAAACGATGTGCCGTCCTCGTAAAAGGTACCATTCACCACGAGATCGAGATCCCGGGCTACCGCAGTCAACTTGTCGCGGTCGAAATGCGTGACGGTCGTCAGCTTGAACTTCTCAACATCCACCTCCAATCTGCCGCCACCAACATGCGCCTCTACCAGCGGGACTGCTGGCGGGAGCACATCCGCAACCGCACTCTTCGGCAAATCGAACTCTCATACGTCCTCGCCGGCCTCAGGCAGAAAACGGCCTATCCACGCCTCCCCGCGATCATCGCCGGCGACTTCAACGCTCCGGCAAATGACACCGTCTATCGAATCATGGATAAGGAATTCACCGATGCCTTTGGCACCGTAGGCACCGGTTGGGGAAACACCTACCACCGCGCCCTTCCTCTTTTGCGAATCGATCATATCTACTGCTCCGACAAGTTGACCCCCGTCCGATCCCGCACCTTCAAACGACCGCACACCGATCACCGTCTCGTCGTCGCCGATTTCGTCTATCGCTAGGAATCCTGAAAATCGGTATTCGGCCGTCGTTTCCTCACCGAAACACGCCCCCCACGGGCCTGCCTGATTGGCTCGAACACCTGATCAGCGCCCGTCGCCTTGATCTCCGAGACCATCGACATCAACTCACCCAGCCTCCCCTTCGGCCAACCCTGCTCAGCGAACCAGGTCAAATACTCCGGCGGGAGATCGGTCAAAGGCACACCACGTGGGGGATAGTGCTCCGGCCCATATTTTCCAAACGGCATATGGCCCTCCGCAATCTCACTGAGAAGATTGCGGAAGTCCTCGCGGTCAATTTCGGTAAAATCCACCCAAGTCGATCAGTTAAGCCTTAGTCGTCACTCCCGCCAAGCATCTGGACGAGGTAGTAAACAAGCATTGTAAGAGATGAAAGAGCGGCGACGACATAGGTCATAGCGGCCCAAAAAAGAGCATTTCGAGCACGACCCTGATCCATTGAAGCCGCAATCCCGCTATTTTCCATCCAGACGAGAGCACGTTTACTTGCGTCAAATTCGACGGGAAGGGTCACAAAAGAGAAGAGAGTCGTGATCCCCAAACACCCGACGAAAATCCAGAGAAGCCCCGGCATATTCAAGGCAAACATTCCGAAAATGGAGATCATAAAGATCACATTCATCATGTTGGAAGCAATATTAGTCACTGGCACCATTGCCGAGCGAAACTTCAACCAAGCATAAGCCTTGGCGTGCTGCACAGCGTGCCCACATTCGTGGGCTGCTACTGCTGCTGCGGCCACGTTCCGCTGATTATAAACCGCTTCGCTCAAATTCACCGTCTTATTTGCGGGGTTATAATGATCAGTCAGCTGTCCTGGCGTGCTAATCACGCGAACGTCGCGAATCCCGGCATCAGCCAGCATTCTCTCGGCAACCTCGCGGCCACTCAGAGAAAGAGGAGCCATCGAGTGCTCACGGAAGCGACTTTTCATCTTCCTCCCCACCAACCAGCTCACAAGCATGGAACCTCCCAAAATCACCCAGTAATTCATCGGGATTCCAAAAAAGGCAGCCTGAACGGCAAAAATCTCAGTAACAATCGTCATAGGGAGATCCTACCTGTCTCTTTTTCTGAACGCAAGGGGGACGAGATAAGAAAAGATCCGTTTTTGACAAATCGTGAAAATTACCTATAAGCTCCTGCCACCACCTATGAACACGACTAATCTCCTACTCGGGACAACATCTCTCTTGATTGTTGTTGCCTTCGCCCTCTCCTTCGGGGGCTTCTCAAAGGGTCGAGAAACCTCGGGCAGTCAGGAAGAACTGGCAATGCTGAAGGACGAAATGACGAAAATGAAGGACGAAACCCGGGCCCTCGAGCTCAGCCGACTTCGCGCCACTCGCCCGGCTTACCCCCTTCCTCCCTCGACCACTCCCGCACCTCTCCCGATGGCACCTGGTCCGGTCGCCACCGAATCAGGACTTGCCGAAGCGGAAAAAATCCGACTCGAGCAACAGATCAAAGATCTTAAGGAAGCCAATGATGGCCTCATTCAGGAAAACGCGGAAGTCTTCGCCGAAGAAACGGAAGAAGCGATCAAACAGCGCATGGCTGCAAAACGAATCGAAATGGCCATGAACATGGGCACTGTCGTTTCTGCCAGTAAAGAAAATGCCCTCGTCATCTACACGCCGGCATCCTCTGCTCCCAATTTCCAGCCTGGTAAAGTGCTCGCCATCCGCCGCAACACCGGCATCATTGGCACCATCCAGATCGATTACCTCGATACCAGCGGACAATACATCGCAACCATGCGCCCGCACGGCTACTCGCCCGATGGCTACCCGGACATCCAACCCGGCGACACCGTCATCATCGATCCCAATACCTGATCGGATCGGAATCGAATCACCAATTTCACAAGAAGCCCGGGATCACTTCCCGGGCTTTTTTTGTTTCCAATGAGTTCTCACCGCTATGACTCGGGAAAAAAGATCCATACGGAAGCGTGGAAGAAACCCGCCCGTTCACACCCAACTCTCCGCAAACAAGCGAGGACGCCTATTCTACGACTCAGGAAGGTTCCCCGACTTCTGCTTTTTCTGAGGTCAAAAACCACATCTCTACCACTCCTTCGTCAAACCATACTGCCCCGCCAACTCCAGCAAATCATCGCGCATCGGCCACTCATCAGGGCGGTCGCAAGGCCCTTCATGCCGCTGGCTCGCACCCTTCAACATCATGCACCCGGTGTTGTCACCCATTGCCCGGATCGCCTCGATCTCCTCGCTCGAGAACCGGAAGTCAGCCGGCGTCGCGGCATAGTCACGAATCTTGTCCTCGATCGGCACGGCAGTGTCACCGGCTTCCTGAATCACGGTTGGCACCACACATTTCACGGGATCTTGCGAAAGATTCCACAACGAAGCGAACTGGATCATGCTCAGACCGTGCTTTTCGGCAATCGCTTTCATCGGCGCCATCGCATCGTTACCGCGCTCGACCCAGCCCTCGGGACGGTAGCTACGGTGATCACCGGGACGGAAAACGTGCCCGGGCTTCATATCCCCGTGGAAAAGCCCCCCGTAATCAACCACACGCGTCAAAATATCGATCTTGTTGGCGACTGCGGAATTCAAAACGTGCTGTCCCGGCCAAGGCTCAAGCGGATTAAGAATAATCATGGCCCAATCGAGAACTTCTCCGAAATTCTCAAAAACATGGAGAAGGTCCAAGGTGAAGCCATTGGCCGGACCAGGGGCAATTCCCAAGCGGTGGGCAAGCCCCTCTTCTTTGAGCGCATTCATGCCCTTCCAAACAGCATCGCTGGTGTAGCCGATCTCATCGGGATTATGCAGCATGACGAGGTCGAAATGATCCGTCTGGCAATCCTTGAGCGAGCTTTCGCAAGCACGACGGAGGAAATCTTGGTAGCCAGCCTCGGTTCGCAGCGATGGGCTGGTAAACCTCGGGTAGCCCTTGCTCCCCTCCCGTTCTCCGTCCACGAAGTCATGCCCCAGCATACCGACGAGGCAGTAACTATCGCGCGGATATTCCACTAAAACCTCACCTAAAGCGGCATCAGCTTTCCCTTGTCCGTAGACATCAGCGGTCACAAAAGTCCGAATCCCCGACTCATAGGCCACCCGGATGCACTCCTGGTAGCGCTTTTCATCAAGCACCTCGCCGAAGTGCATAAACCGTCCGCCGCTCCAAGTCCCGTAGGCTGTCCGTGTCAAATTCATGCCGTGAATAAGCGTCAGAGCCGCGCATCTTTCAAGCGGGAGTTTTTTTCATACCACCGCGAAGCTTGACCGTCCTAATCGGAACTGACCAATCTCACGACATGCGCGCACTCCTTCTCCTTGCTCTCATCCTCCCATTTCTCGCGTCCTGTTCAAACACGCCCTCCGGTCCCGGAAACATGGGAAGCCTTCCAACCATCGACACGCGTGAGGCAAAGATCGCCAGTGAACCCCGTGGAAACTTCTATTACGGTAGACGCTACTTCGTCCAAAAAACCCGCTTCTGGGGATATCTCCGGGAACCCGGACAATCCGCCAAGCGGGCCAAGCTCGTCGTCTTCAACGAATCACAAAAGCGAAATCCCGACCGCCTTCCAGAAGGAGGCAGCGGAAAACGCTACGGATTCGATAACAACTACGAATACAAAATCTACGGTCGCTACACCGGTCGCGAGCTCTACGAACCCAACAGCAACCAGTTCCTCCCCGAGTTCCTACTCACCAACTACGAACTCATCGCCAGGAACCCGGGATGGCTCTTTTCTCCCTCCGATAAATACTATCCGACCCGTGTCACCCTCCTCCCGCCATCCTTCTAATGGAGGGAATGATCGCGACTTTGTGAAATATTTCACAAAGTCCTTGCGAGCCCGGTATATCGAGAGTTTCATCCCCATGTCGTAACATGAGTGAAACCACCACCTACGAGGCCCCGGACGCCGCTGCTATTGCAGCGAAAGCCGTTACCGATTATCAAGCTGAGACTGACGATATCCTCGGCGAAAAGCTGGTGCTCAACATGGGCCCATCACACCCGGCAACCCACGGAGTTCTCCGCTTGGTTCTGGAACTTGATGGCGAAATTATTGAAAAAGCCGAGCCTCACATCGGCTACCTGCATCGGGGCGACGAGAAAATCGCCGAAAGCATGCACTACAACCAGTTCGTGCCCTACACGGACCGACTGGACTACCTCGCCCCTCTCGCCAATAACGTCGCCTACGCCTGCGCTGTCGAAAAACTCATGGGCTGGGAACTCCCACCCCGTGGTCAGGCCCTTCGCGTCCTTTGCTGTGAACTCGCACGCATTTCATCCCACATGCTCGGAGTCGGCGTGTGTGCCATGGACGTGGGCGCCATGACCGTTTTCCTCTACACCTTCGCCGAGCGCGAGAAGATCTACAACTTCTGCGAGCAACTCACCGGAGCTCGTTTCACCACCTCCTACACCCGGGTGGGCGGCCAAATCCGCGACATGCCCGAGGGCCTGGACAAGGATATCCTCAAATTCCTTGATGAGTGTGAAAACACCATCGGTGAAATCGCAGGACTCCTCAACAAGAACAAGATCTACCTGGAGCGCATGTGCGACGTCGGCACGATCAGCCGCGAGGACGCCATCAGCTACGGCATGACCGGCCCCAATCTCCGCGCCTGCGGCGTTGCCCGCGACCTTCGCAAGGACAGCCCTTATCTCGGCTACGAGAAATACGATTTCGACATCCCCGTTGGCGAAAATGGCGATTGCTACGACCGCTACCTCATCCGCATGGAGGAGATGCGCCAGTCCATCAAGATCGTCCGCCAAGTCCTCGCCGACTTCCCGGAAGGCGAGATCAACGTGGGCGACACCAAGTCATCCCTCCCTGACAAGGAGCGCGTGATGATGTCCATGGAGGAACTCATTCACCACTTTATCGTCGCGACCCAGGGCATCGATGCTCCCGCAGGTGAGGTCTACTTTGCGGCTGAGAACCCGAAGGGTGAACTCGGCTTCTACATTCATTCCAAAGGCGGTGGGGTTCCCAATCGTCTCAAAATCCGCGCCCCATCCTTCGTCAATCTCGGCATCTGCGCCGAACTTCTCAAAGGCCATATGGTCTCCGACATTCCTGCCATTCTCGGCTCTCTCGATTTCGTAATGGGAGAATGCGACCGCTAGTCTTCTCTTTTCTCTTTAACTGATTTCTCTCAAGGTGAGTTCTCAAATCATTGTCCCCCGCCCTCGCTCGATCGACCGATCAAAAGTAAGCTACGTGCGCCTCCACTCGCCCTCAATACGGGACGTCCCGACACCCCAAAACCTCAATCGCGGCCAAGTGAATTATTCCGATACAAACGAGCCAGAACCCACGGTTCTCGAGAAGAACGTGCATTCGCCAGTCACCGCTGGCACAGTTAATTTCCCGCCTTTCGAAGTCACTCCGGAACTGGAAAAGAAATCCAATCAGCGAATCGCCCAGTATCCCGACGACCAAAAGCGCTCGGCCGTTCTCCCTCTTCTCCATGAGGTCCAGCACCGCTTCGGCTTCATCAGCCCGGAGTCCATCGAATGGGTTGCCCAGAAACTCGACATCGCGCCGATCAAAGTCGTCGAAGTCGTCACTTTCTATCCCGGTTTCCGCCAAAAGGCCCCCGGCAAGCTTCACTTCCGCGTCTGCCGGACCCTTTCCTGCGCCATGGGTGGATCCTATGAACTCATGGCCAAGCTCTGCGAGATCACCGGAATCGACCGCAGCAGTTCAGATGCCCATACGGATCCCATTTCAGTCTCCCCTTGCGGGAACTACTCGGTCGAATACGCCGAGTGCCTCGCTTCCTGCGGCACCGCCCCGGTTTGCCTCGTCAATGACGACTTCCATGAAGGAGTCACCGCCGAGAAAGCCCCGGATCTCATCGCCAAATACAACGGTTAAAAACCTTTCCCCATTCGAAACGCCCATGTCTGACATCACCTACCTCCCCGGCAAGGAACCTCACGAAAAGGAGCACCGCCTGATCTTCAAAAATGTAGATCGCAAAGGCTGGGACACTTCCATCAAGACTTACCTCAAGGACGACGGCTACGAAATGCTCAAAAAGGCCCTCGGCATGAAGCCACAGGCCGTGATCGATGAAGTCAAAACCTCCGGCCTCCGCGGTCGTGGCGGTGCCGGCTTCCCCACTGGAATCAAGTGGGGCTTCATTCCGCCCAAAAACACCAAGCCGGTTTACCTCATCTGCAACGCCGATGAATCCGAGCCCGGCACCTTTAAGGACCGCTACATTCTTCACCAGGACCCCCACCAGCTCATCGAAGGCATGGTGATCTCAGCCTTCGCCGTCGGCGCTCATACCGCCTACATTTACATTCGCGAAGAATTCCCCGAGGCTGCCATCACTCTCGAAAAAGCGATCGCGGAAGCGCGTAAAAAAGGCTTTCTCGGCAAAGACATCCTCGGCTCCGGTTTCGATCTCGAAATCTACGTCCACCGCGGAGCCGCTGCTTACATTTGTGGAGAAGAAACCGGTCTTATCGAGTCCCTCGAAGGCAAGCGCCCTTACCCGCGAATCAAGCCACCCTACTTTCCAGCGGCGATCGGCCTCTACATGGCACCCACCATCGTAAACAACGTCGAGTCGCTCTGCCACGTCGTCCACATCCTCCGCATGGGGGGAGACGAATATGTGAAGCTCGGCACCCCGCGCAACTCCGGCACCCGAATCGTCTGTGTCTCAGGCGATGTCCAAAAACCGGGCTTCTTTGAAATCCAAGTTGGCAAAGTCACCTTCCGCGAACTCCTCTACGACATGTGTGGAGGCCCCAAGGACGGACGCAAATTCAAAGCCGTCATTCCCGGCGGTTCTTCCTCCAAGATCTTACGCTGCAACGAATCCTTTAAAATCGGTCGTGGCGACGACGCCAAGGACATGACCTTCTGGGACCTTCCCCTTGACTTCGACACCCTCGCCGCCGCCGGCTCCATGGCCGGCTCGGGGGGCGTCATCGTCCTGGACGACTCCCGCCGCATGTCCTGGGTCCTCAACAACATCACCCACTTCTACGCTCACGAGTCCTGCGGACAATGCACCCCTTGCCGAGAAGGATCGACTTGGATGATGAAAGTCTCCGACCGTATCGAGGGAGGACAGGCCACCCCTGATGACGTGAAGACTCTCGAGGAAATCGCCTATCAAATCGACGGAAAGACTGTATGTGCCTTCGGTGAAGCCAGCGCCTGGCCTGTAGAGGCAATGATCGACAAATACCGGGATGAACTTCTTGGTGAAACCTCCGAGGACAACAACTTCAAGACATTGGAACGTCAGGAGCAGGAGAAATTTCTAAGCACCGTCCACTGATGAAATCTTTGATCGCCCTCTTCGCTTTGGTGTGCGCCTCCTGTTCATCAAACGTCTACGTTGTCGATGAGGCCGGGACCCCCCTTCCCAACGCAACGATCGTTCCTTTGGCCCGCAGCTTTAGCTGGCCACCCGTCCTAACCGACAAAAAAGGCTCGGCCCACATCCATCAGGATATTCCAACGGTTGAGACCCTTCGGGTTTACAAAGTCGGATACGAGACCCCCGACCCGGTCAGATATGACCTTCCCAAGCCCATCACCGTGGTCTTGAAACGAAGGTAGATTCTCCGAATAGGGTCTTCCGCGACTCATGCTGCTTTTCCGAGACCAGTTCGGAATCAGATATCGTGGCTTAAAGAGTCGGCATCATATTGCAAATTCCGACCGCATCCGGCGAGATTGTCCTCAAAGTGAGCCTCCCCGCTTGGATCAGCTCCAAAATCGCTACTTCGGTCTTCGTACCCGGCGCTTCACCAACTCATCGGCCATCACCGCCACGAGCAGGACCACGCCCACGATCAAAAATTCCATGTGCGTCTCCAGCCATGTCACCAGGTTGATCATGTTCTTCAGCACCTGCATCACTGCCGTCCCGATCAACACCCCCAAAACCGTCCCCTCACCTCCTCGCAAACTACATCCTCCCAACACCGCCGCCGCAATCGCATATAGCTCGAAAAAATTGCCATAGTCACTCGGCTGCGCGCTATTCCCATTCAAGATAAAGAGCAACCCACCCAGGGCCGCCAACATCGAACAAATCACATAAGAGAGAATCACCATCCGGTCCGTGTTAATTCCACTCAACCTCGTCGCTTCCTCGTTATTGCCCAACGCAAACAAGTAGCGCCCCCAAATTGTCTTCCGCAAAAAGATCCACGCCACAATCGCCAACACCACCAAAATCAAAAACGGATACGCCACACTAAACTTCCCAAACATCGAAATCTCGCCCGTGCCCCACTCTCGAAAACCGGTATAGTCATTTCCAAACCCCTGGCTCTGATCATCCGTCAGGCCCCTCGCCGCCCCTCGATAAATCAGCAATCCGCAAAGGGTCACCACAAAGGGCTGCAACTTCAACTTGGTGATCAACAGCCCATGGGACAACCCGATCCCAAAAGAGACCAAAAAGGCCATCCCCACCGCACTCCCGGGCGACCAACCCTGCCGGGTCACCAACCACGGTACTCCGCATCCCACCAGACACACCACGGCCCCAATCGAGAGATCAATCCCACCCGTGATGATCACAAAGGCGACCCCCAAACTTAAAATCCCATACAGCCCCGTCCGTTCCAGCAGCTTTCCCTGGTTGTATCCGCCCAAAAAATTCTCGTTCAGAAAAGCTGTGATCACATACACGACCACCAACGCGATAAAGATTCCCCTGATGTTTTTCATCTTATCTCTCAAATTCAACGAGCGCTCAATGAACCCCGCCCTGTTGCCAATTCCATAATAGCTTCTTCCGTAAAATCATCACGCTCCAACTGCCCTGAAATCCGCCCCTCGTGCATTACCAGTGCCCGATCGGCGACCCCCATCACTTCCTCCATCTCACTGGACACAAACAAGACCGCCATTCCCTCCTTCGCGAACCGCTCCATGAGCAGGTAGATTTCTTCCTTCGCACCAATATCAACCCCCCGCGTTGGCTCATCCAAAAGAAGCACCTTTGGCTTCAAGGCCAACCACTTCGCCAACACGATCTTCTGCTGGTTGCCACCCGACAAAAAACGCGCCAACTGCCACGACCCAGGCGTCTTCACACTCAAGGCCTTCGTCATCTCCGTAGTCAAAGCCTCCTCCTTCGCCTCGTCCACAAACCTGTCTCTTATACACATCTGACGCTGCCGACGATCTACTCTGTGTAG
>CAJXVQ010000210.1 GCA_913060685.1 uncultured Verrucomicrobiales bacterium | reverse complement strand
CTACACAGAGTAGATCGTCGGCAGCGTCAGATGTGTATAAGAGACAGCCCAAAACAGCAGCATCCCCGAAACGCCAACAATTACCTATACCGGAAGTGCCGGCTATCCGAGTAACGACCTGCAATTTTCCTCCAGTGCCTATGACTCCGGCACAAGTTTCGCTGCGATGGAGTGGCGGATTTCGGAGATCTCCGACCCCACAACGGCCAACTATCTCGCAGGTGCCCCCTACATTTACGAAATCGAAAATTCGACGGAATCAGGAGAGCAAACCACGTTCAACGCTGACTATCGTTTCCCGTCCCTTTCCACCGGCCCCGGTAAAACCTACCGTGCACGCGTCCGCCATCAGGACACCTCAGGCCGCTGGAGCCATTGGTCCGAGCCTGCCGAATTTCTGGTCTCAGCCCCCGACGTCACACCATACGTCAATGCCCTGCGCATCACCGAAGTAAACTATCATCCCAGCCCGGCAACCGCCGCCGAGCTATCGATGGGATGGAGCGATTCCGACTTTGAATACATTGAACTCCAAAACATCGGTAGCGTTGCCATCAATCTCACCGATGCCCGCTTCACCAAAGGTGTCGACTACGATTTCCCACCCGGAACCATGATCCAACCCGGTGCATTTCTCCTCGTAATCAAAAATCAAGCGGCTTTCGAATCACGCTACGGGATTGGCTTACCTGTCATTGGCGAATGGCAATTCGACGACAAACTCAGCAACGGAGGTGAAAACGTAAAACTCTCGCTCGGATCCGGCACCGCCATCATCGAGTTCACTTATGATGACGCGGCCCCCTGGCCCACCTCTCCCGACGGCGGGGGTTCCAGCCTCACCTTGATCTCGCCCGATCAAACACAGCCTTCCGATCACTCCGACCCGTTCGCTTGGGCGGCCAGCCAGCAACAAGGAGGGACACCAGGCAGCTCCGACGGGTTGAATTTTGACACCTGGGCCCAAAATAACGGGCTTGGTGCAGGGGCATCCATGACCGACGACCCCGACAACGACGGACTCAACAATCTCATGGAGTATGCTCTGGCATCAAACCCGATCGTTGATTCGAGATCAGACCTGCCTACCGGCGAGATCAGACTCATCGAGGTGGACGGCAATTCCGACTCCTACCTGACAATTTCCTTCCGCCGCCAACTAACGGCCAACGATATCACCTACACGGTAGAGCTCTCTGAAAGCCTGGAAGTTTGGGCCCCTGACATTGCCGTTCGAGTCTCTTCTGCGGATAATGGCGATGGCACCGCAATTGAAGTCTGGCGGGCACCCATGCCTCTCGATGCCGACTCCCAACAATTTGTCCGCCTCAAGGTCAGAAACTGACATCTCCTCTTTAGAAAAAGAGGCTGATTCCAAATCGTCCTTCACATTTTTATGTGAGAGGATGGACTTTTAAGAAATCGACCTCGTTGGTTCCTCCCAAGGCATGCCACAAGGATGATCCAGGAAGACTCCGAAACCCGCAACTAGGGCAGGAAGGATACCGCTCCGACATTCCTCCTCACTTTTTCCATTTTCAAAATTCCCCCCTCGCCTCCTCTCTCCTAGTCTCCCTCTACAGATGGCAGCAGAGAAAAAACTCACCCCGATGATGGCCCAATACATGGGCATGCGTCGTTCCCTGCCCGATGACATCCTGCTCCTCTATCGCCTCGGCGATTTCTACGAAATGTTCTTCGAGGATGCCAGGGTCGCAGCCTCTATCCTGAATGTCGCCCTCACCAAGCGGAACGACATCCCCATGTGCGGTGTCCCCCATCATGCCGCGCAAGGATATATTGCCAAGCTCATCAAGGCGAACAAACGGGTCGCCATCGCCGAGCAAACGACCGAGCCCCAGCCCGGCAAAATCGTCGAACGCGAAATCGCCCGGATCATTTCGGCTTCCACTGTCGATGACCTCTCCCTCCTCGACGACACCCGCCACAACTACCTCGCCGCCGTTTTCCAGGGTGGCTCCGCCAAGAAAGCCTGCTTCGGACTCGCCTGTGCCGACCACACCACCGGCGAATTCACGGTCGCCGAATTTGCCGACCGCCAACAACTCGAGGACGAACTCGCCCGCCTCTCTCCCTCCGAACTTCTCGTCCCCGAGGACCAGACCAAGGAGCTCGGCGGCCTTCTCAATTGCCTCCCCTACGACTCCTACGCCTTCCTTGCCGACCAAGCCCTCCACACCCTAAGGGAGCAGTTCAAGGTCCAGTCGCTCGATGGCTTTGGCTGCGCCGGCATGACCGCCGCCCTCTCCGCCGCCGGAGGTGCCCTCCACTATTTCACCTATCAACTTCGCCGAAACTGCGACCACCTCAAGCGCCTCTCGGTCCGTAATGTCGCCGACTACGTCCTCATCGACTCGGCCTCTCAACTCAATCTCGACCTCGTCGAATCCCGCTCCGGAAAACAGCACACTCTCCTCGGCGTTCTCGACCGCACCTCCACCCCCATGGGCGCGCGCAAGCTCCGCGACTGGATCCTCCATCCTCTTCGCGATCTCGCCACCCTCACCTCCCGTCTCGACCTCGTTGATTCCCTCCTCGCCGAGCCCTATCTCCTCACCAAACTCCGCGAATCGCTCAAAAACATCCGCGACATCGAACGCACCACCGGCCGCCTTTCACAAGGTTCCGGCAACGGCCGCGATCTCAAATCCCTCCAGCTCTCTCTCGAGAGAATCCCCGATCTCAAGGCCGACCTCTCCTCCCTTCCCGCCTCCCAAGATTCCAGTCTGCAATCTCAGATCCTGGACCTCATCCAGGAATTCCCCGATCTGGTCAAAACCCTCCAAAACGCCCTCGTCGACGAACCACCCGCACAACTTCGTGACGGAGGACTCATTCGCGACGGCCACTCGGAAGCCCTCGATGAACTCCGCAACGCCTCCCGCTCCGGTAAGCAATGGATCGCCGAAATGCAGCAATCCGAGCGCAAACGCACTGGTATCGAGACCCTGAAAATAAAGTTCAACAACGTCTTCGGCTACTTCATTGAAATCACCAAATCCAAAGCCGGCCAAGCTCCGGATGACTACCAGCGCAAGCAGACCATGGCGAATGCCGAACGCTTCATCACGCCCGAGCTCAAGGAGGTCGAAGGCAAGGTTCTCGGTGCCGACGACCGGGCCAAGTCACTGGAATACGACGAATTCATCACTCTCCGCGCCGGAGTCACCGACCACCTCGCCCCGCTCCAAAAGACCGCCGACGCCCTCGCCACTCTCGACGTCCTCATCTCTTTTGCCGAGACCGCGCAACTCTACCAACACACCCGCCCCGTCCTGGATGAGTCCCGACACCTTCAAATCGTCAACGGCCGACACCCCGTCCTTGAACAAACGCTCATCGAGGAAAAATTCGTCCCCAACGACACCCTCATCGAACCGACGGAGAGCCTCCTCCAAATCCTCACCGGCCCCAACATGGCGGGCAAGTCGACTTACATTCGCCAAATTGCCCTCATCACCCTGATGGCCCAGATCGGAGCCTACGTTCCCGCCGAACACGCGCACATTGGACTGACCGACCGCATCTTCTGCCGCGTCGGCGCTTCCGATGACCTTGCCAAAGGGCAATCGACCTTCATGGTCGAAATGAACGAGACCGCCCTCATCGTCAACAACGCCACCGAGAAATCCCTCGTCATTCTCGATGAGATCGGCCGCGGCACAGCCACCTTTGACGGCCTCTCCATCGCCTGGTCGGTGGCTGAGCATCTTCACGATGAAGTACGCTGCCGTACTTTATTCGCAACCCACTACCACGAACTCTGCGCCCTCTCCGATTCCAAGGAATCCGTTGCCAACTTCAACGTCGCCGTCCGCGAGTGGAACGATGACATCATTTTCCTGCGTAAGATTCTCCCCGGCCAAGCTGATAAGAGCTACGGAATCCAAGTCGCCCGACTCGCCGGCCTCCCAAAGAACATCCTCGATCGCGCCAAGGAAATCCTGAGCCACCTTGAAATGAGTTCCTCCAAACCCAGCAAGGAGAGGAAAGACTCGCCTAAAGCCAAGAATGCTCTCCCTGAGGTCAACTCACCGCAACTCGATCTTTTCGATTAGAGAAAGCCCATCCCAATTCATTGAACCGAACCATCAAAAATGCTTTTATAGGCAGCAATAATCAATTTCGACTTTTTCGACATTAAGTGAAAGATCGACATCTTTTTCGTGGCCGCAACGTTATTCATTTATTAGCTTCATCGTTGCTATGAAAACACACACTACCGGAAGAATCGCCCTTTTCATGGGAGCGGCAATTCTTTTTTCACCGACAGAGTCGCAAGCTCAGATTGAGGCCGGCCTGTTAAACTATTGGCCACTCGATGGAACTACCGAAGACGAAGCCTCGCTCACCCCGGGCACTTCGGGGACAAGCATCGACAATGGCCAGATCAACGGCTCCGTCGCATTCGTGAACGCTGAGACCGAAGGACTTGGAGCTGGCTTCGGCCAAGCTGGCAGCTTTCCGGGTGGAGCAGGAAACAACATCACCGTCCCGGACCCTGATGGTCTCACAAACGATATCGACCGCTCCGGGGCTGACCTCTCCATCTCAGTCTGGATCAAGGCCAACCAATGGACAACCGGTTGGCAGGGGATCATCGCCCACGGCGAAGGTTCCGACTACCGGCTCGCCCGCCGTGCTTCAGATGATCCGGTTCTTTTTTCCTATGCAGGCGGAACCGGCGATATCCAAACAATCAACAACTACGGCAGCGCCCCTGCCGGTGATGGATTATGGCATCACATCGTGGCAACCACCGGTAACGGAGGTGTGACACAACTCTATGTGAACGGAGTCCTGGAAGCAACCAGCACAGGAGTCCCAATAATCGCAGCCAGCGGAGGAAACAACAACGTTCTCTGCATCGGTTGCAATCCCGACAATGGCCGGGAATTCGATGGTCTCATCGATGACATCGCCATGTGGGACCGTGTTCTTACTGATGAGGAAGTGACATCCATCTATGCCGCAGGCACCGCGGGTGAAGACCTCTCCTCTCTTTTCCCCATCCCCGGAGATAACGATGGCGATGGCCTCCCAAACGTTTGGGAAGAAAGGTATGGCCTCGATCCGAATGATAGTAACGGAATCAATGGAGCCAGCGGCGACTTTGACGACGACAACGTCGACAACATCACTGAGTTCGACAATGGAACATTTCCAAATAATAAGGACTCCGACGATGACGGTCTCAACGATGATGTTGAAACCAACAACGGGGAAAACAGCTATGTCAGCGCAACTGACACCGGAACCAACCCTCTCAATCCCGACTCGGACGGTGACGGAATCAACGACAAAGCAGAAGACAATGGAGGATCCTATGTCAGCGAGTCCATGACCGGCTCGGACCCCACGGTAGCAGACACTGATGCCGACACCATGCCCGATGGCTACGAAGTTGATAACTCTCTGGACCCAACGAGCGACGATAGCACACTTGATCCCGACATCGACGACCTGGACAACGTGACTGAGTTTGGACTCGGAACCGACCCTCAGGAAGACGACTCCGACATGGACGGCCTGAAAGATGGACCAGAGGTCAATACCCATATGACGGACCCCTTGAATGCGGATTCCGATGGAGATACGCTCACTGATGGTGACGAAGTGACGATTCACATGACAAATCCCAATTCGATCGACTCCGATGGAGATTTGTTTACCGACGACGATGAGATTGCCCAGGGGACCGACCCCAACGACCCAAACAGCACTCCGGTTGTCCCGGAGCTTCCCCAGCCGCTCCTGTATTACCCCTTCAATGTTGAGAATGGCACGGAGGTTGAAAATCTGGGAAGTCTCGAAACTGCAGGTGTTCTCGAGGGTGGTGCGACATACGCGGACGGCATCGATGCTTCATTTGGCACCGCTTTTGTCGGTAACCGTGACGGCGATAATGATGGATTTGTTGCCACTGGGTTCACTGGTGACAATCTGGGATTTGGAGCAGGTTCGACCTATACCGCAATGGCTTGGATCAATTGGGCCGGAGCATCGGGAAATCTAGATCACATGGTTTTTGGTCAGGACGATGGTGATGGAAATCAAGCTCAACTTCACCATGGCATCCGCGACGATAGCGCACCACTCAATGTTCACTTTGGGGGATGGGGAGGAGCGCAGGACATTTCCGATGCGGGAGCTGTCCCAATCGGAGAATGGACCCACGTTGCCTGGCAGTATGATGGGACTGATAAGGTTGTCTATGTAAACGGTGCCGAGACCGCCCGTGCCGCCGGAAATAACATCACCAACTCTGCGTTGAATGTCATTATCGGTGCCCATGGGCGTGACTCCAATTTGAATCCTGCGCCAGGCAATAGTTTTAACGGATCCTTGGACGAAGTGAAGATCTATGGGAGCGCACTCACGGCAGCCCAGGTAAGAGAAGCGATGGTTCCTGGTTCAGGCCCCGGATCGGATGTTCTGGAAGTCAGATCCATCGAAATTGACCAAGAAACCAACATCGTGACTCTGATGTTCACCTCAAGACCGGGACGGAGCTACTCCTTGCTATGGTCTGAAACAATGCAGGATGGACCGGACTTTGATGAAATTGACGACGGGATCAATGCGGATGCAGATGGGAATATTACGACCTATAGTTTCCCCGCGCCGAGACCGGATGCTGACCCGGGTGGGCCGCCGGCCCTCAAAGCGTTTTTCTTTATTAAAGAGAACGAGTAGATTCAACAATGGCCGGGGAAGGAATTCTCCGGCCATTTTTTTGATTTGATGACAGGAGAATTTCGCGAAAAAATGGCTCGATCAGCCAGTCTTGATGAGTCGATCACTGCCTCAAACAGACTTCACAAAAGGCGAACCTCCGGACGGAGGAACCGGACACCATAACTAACTTCAACAAGCATCGGTCGCAAGGCCAGTGCTTTTCTATTGGGAGACTGGCGATTCAACGGTGACGTCCTTTTCCCAGTTTTCCAAAAGACCCAATAGCTGCCCCACCTTTGCGGGATTCTTTGAAGCAAGGTCCGCCCTCTCGTTTCGATCATCAGCCAGATGAAAGAGCATGATCTGCTTCTTCTTTTTGACCCCTGTCACGACCAGCTTCCAATCACCTTCCCTCGCGGCGGAGCTCGAACCGTGCTTCCAAAAAAGTGGCTTTCTCGAAATCCCGCTTCCTTTGAGAACATCCGTGACATCGATCCCATCAAGCTTCCTCTTTTCATCGATCTTTCCCCCTCCCAGTGAAACGAAAGTTGGGAGCAGATCCATGGTTAAAACCGGCGTTTGACAAACCTTCCCCTTCGGAAGATGACCCGGCCAATTAAAGATTCCAGGAACCCTGTGACCTCCTTCAAAAACCTGTCCTTTTCTACCTCGAAGTCCACCGGAGGAGCCATCGGGAGCCGGCCCGTTATCGGAGCAAAAAACGATCAAGGTATTCTCTCTGAGCTTTAGCTCTTGAAGCTTTTCAACAATCCGCCCCACTCCTTCGTCCATGATCTCGATCATTTTAGGATAGACCGCCTTACGATCCACTTGTTGCTTCGGCTGGTCCCGATTCCCTTTTCCCACCACCCGAAAGCCCGGAGTTTCCCGATCCTGTAGCGGGTAATGGGGAGCACCGTGATGAAGCACGAGAAAGAAGGGGTGATCCTTCTTCCGCTCGATAAACGAAAGAGCATCGTCTGTGATCAAATCGGTAATGTATCCCGGTTCATCCTTCTTTTGATCCTGCTTCCACCAATCAAAATATCCCTCCTGATCAATGTGGCGATGGTAATCGACGTTACCGGAAACAAAGCCCTCGAATTCATCAAACCCCTGCTTCACCGGATTAAAACGAGCCTCATAACCGAGATGCCATTTGCCATAAAGGGCCGTCGCATATCCAAGCTCTTTCATGGCTTCACCCAGCGTCCATTCGTCCAGCGAAAGCCCTGTCCCGCGATGGCTCTTGGCGGTGATCACGCCTCCAACTCCGCTTCTTTGTTGATAACGCCCGGTCATCAAAGCGGCGCGCGTTGGTGAACAAACCGCGCCGTTCGAGTGGAAGTCGGTGCACCTCACTCCGGTCGCGGCCAGGTTGTCCAAATGCGGCGTCTTGATCGTCTTGCTTCCGTAACAGGAAAGACCCTCGTAGCCGAGGTCATCAGCCATAATAAAGATGATGTTTGGTTTTTTTTCCTCCCCAAAAACCAGTGAAGGAAGCAGGGCGATGAGCCCGATGAAAGTTTGTCGTTTCATTTCGTTTTCTGTTTGTTGGGTTTTTTCTTCTTCACTCTTGCACCCGGAGCGCCGGGTCCCCATCTGGGTTCCAACATTTGCTTCTCCCAGGCATCCAGTTCTTTAAGCATGGCTTTAAGAACTTCCGGGTTTCCCGAAGATCGATCATTCGCTTCTCCGATGTCTTTCGACAGATCGAAAAGAGCAGGCCCCTGCCCGGACTTGCGATCGTGTAAAAGCTTCCACTTCCCCCGCCGCATCGCCCGTGGTCCGGAGCTTCCTCCCTGACGCCAAAACAACGATCTCGGAGCCTCGGTCACCGTCGTCGTCTTTGGAGTCCCATCGATAGAAGATAGAAAACTCCGACCATCGAGCTTCCACGCTGGATCAACTTTCCCACCCGCGGCTTCCACGAAAGTTGGAAGGAGATCGAGCGCAATCACCGGTTTCTCGATCACCGCTCCGGCAGGGATTTTTCCCTTCCAGCGCATCGCCCACGGCACCCGCACGCCCCCTTCCAACAACGTGCCTTTCTTTCCCTGAAGTGGCGCATTGTTCGCTCCTGTTAAAGTCTGACCACCATTGTCATTGGTGAAAATCACGATGGTATTTTCATCCAACCCCTCCGCTTTGAGACAAGCGAGGACCTTGCCGACATTGTCATCAAGGCTCACCACCAATCCGGCGTAATTGGCTCGCTTCTTCTCTTTGATATGAGCCGTCCGGGCCGCATCTTCAGGCTTCGGTTGCAAGGGCCCGTGAGGCGACGTAAACGAGACCAAAAGATAAAAGGGTTCCTCCTTCTTCGCCTTGATGAAGCGGCAAGCGGCATCGCCAAAACGATCCGTCACATAGCCGGACTCCTTTGTGACAACCCCGTTCTCCTGAATGACCCGATGGGCACTTGCTTTCTCCAAGGCAAAGTAAGGCCGTGATCCTTGAAGTAATCCGTAAAACCAATCAAAGCCCCGCTTGTTCGGGTGATACTCAGCCGGATACCCAAGATGCCATTTGCCGATCAAGCCCGTGGTATAGCCCAACTCCTTCAGTCGCTTCACCCCAAAGGTTTCCTTCAACTCCAAGCCGCTTTGAAAGCCCGGAGGGAGATTATTGTCATAGCCAAATCGCTGTTGGTAGCGCCCCGTCATCAAACCGGCCCGTGAGGGAGAACACACCGACCCCGCCATGTAGGCATTTGAAAAACGAGCCCCTTCCTTCGCAATCCGATCGATATTTGGAGTCAGCTCCTTCATATCCGCCGCACAATTCGGCTGGAACCCAAAGTCGGCATAGCCGGCATCATCCGAATAAAGGACGACAATATTGGGTTTCCCACACACAAGTGCCGGCAACACAACCAAACCAAAAACAATTTCCCGAAGCATGGGGAGGATCATGACAAAGAATCAACCGGCGACAACCTCCTAAAAGACCACCTCGTCTTCCCCAAGGATTCTGACCTCGGTTTCGAGATCAATGCCTCGCTCTTCTTTCGCCTTGGCCTTGATCTGATCGATCAGATCAATGACATCGGATGCGCTGGCTCCTCCACGGTTCACAATGAAGTTTCCATGCTCCAACGAGACTTCGGCTTTGCCAACTCCGGTTTCCTTAAGACCCATCTCATCAATGAGCCGACCAGCTCCACAAGCCTCCGGATTTTTAAAAGTGCAACCTGCGCTGGCTGCTTTCGGCTGGGTACTGTTCCGGTGATGGCGTGATTCAGCGAGCCTTTCCTGAATGGTATCCAGATCAGACGGAATCCCCGTGAAGGTCGCCTTAAGAGCGTAGTTGCGGCGCAACTCGGGAACATTGCGGTAGAAGGATTTGATCTCGCTTCGCGACCGCGTTCTGATCTCAGTATCCTCATCCAGGAAAGTGACCGAGACCACTTGATCAAAAGTCTCCACCCCCATCGCCCCGGCATTCATCCGCAGACCGCCGCCCACGTTCCCGGGAATGCCTTCCATCCATTCGAACCCACCGATCCGGTGCTCCCGGGCCACGCTGGCCACCTTCTTAAAACGAACGCCGGCTCCGGCCGTGATGGTATTCCCTTCTACTGAAACAGCGGTGAACGCTCCTCCTGCCGGATGGATCACCGCGCCCCGGATTCCACCATCGCGAACAAGGAGATTTGACCCCCGCCCGACGATTCGGACCGGGATACCCCGCGCCTTGCAGAAGGAAACCGACTCAGCGAACTGATGGAATTCCGAAGGTTCGATCCAAAACCTGTCTCTTATACACATCTGACGCTGCCGACGATCTACTCTGTGTAG
>CAJXVQ010000209.1 GCA_913060685.1 uncultured Verrucomicrobiales bacterium | reverse complement strand
TACGAGATCAGCCTCGGTCTCGTGGGCTCGGAGATGTGTATAAGAGACAGTACTTCCACAGGCCCTCCCGACACACGGAAGTGGAGCGATGATCCCTTTCCTTGAAGCGGGCCATTTGGTGATCGGAGAGAACTTCGCCAAAGATTCCGATGATGACTACAACGAGTCCGATACTTTCAAAAATTCCCCAAGGAGATGAATCACGTGCGACCAGGAAATAGGGAAGTGAGAGGAGGAGGACCGAAATGGCCTGAGCTTGGAAAAACCAAAAAAAGGCGGAAGAAACCCTGCCGTACCAGAGTTCGCGAAGTTTTTGGTAGCGCGAATCTTCCTCGGGGTGGTGCTTGCGAATACGCTTTTGGAGGTGGTAGGCGAGGCGGAATCCCCAGGTCGCGGCGATGGCTCCGGCGGCAACTCGCTTGGGGAAATCGCCTCCTCCCAAAATGCTGTAAATGAGGCCTGCCAAGCCGATCAGCCCGGCCCAGAGGGCATCGACAAGAGAGTAATTTTTGATCTTTCCGCCAAACCACCATCCGGCGGTAAAGTGGAGAATGATCAAGGCTGTCACGATTCCGAAAAGTGATAAGTCGTTCATGCTTGGACCTCCTTTCGTCTCTCAATGCGGGCCGCAGTCACTTTTAAGAGTGGGAGCGTAATGGCACGTACGATGAATACCAAAGGAACGGCAATGATGAACCAAGCCACGATGCCTTGGCACGCGGCAAGCCAGTAATCCTGGCAAAATTGCCAAGGGCTCACGAAAAATTCCTTTAGAAGAGTGGGGATCGACACGGTGATCGGAACGTCGCCATGGATCCATTGCCCAAGTTTGATAAACGGCAGGATCAGGGCCAGGTGGGCAGGCCAAAGGGTGTGACAGACCACTTGAATGACCGGTTGGTTCAGACGCCAGTAAGCAGCAGCAAGAAAGCACACCACCGAGGTGGTTCCCATCACGGGGAAGATCCCCAACACGCAACCGATGGAGATGGTCCAAGCCAATTTGTTGGCGCTGATCCCTTGTGTGAGTTGTTTGATGATTGGGTGAACGAACCACCTCTTCCACCAAGGATCTTTTCTGTCGATCACTTCGCTCACACCATTAGGGCCGGATTGTTGGGGCGGGTGTAAACGGCTTGCACCACGGAAATGTTTCGGGTGGCGAAGCCGGCTTCACAGTATTTAAGATAATAATTCCACGTCCGCATGAAGGGTTCGTCGAAGCCGAGTTTGAGAAGCGATTCCTTGGCGGCATTGAAGCGATCGTGCCAGTTCCCGAGAGTATTCACGTAGAATGCGCCGAAGTCCTCGAGATCGTGGAGGAAGAGATCGCTGGTTTTGCCAAGGACTTCGTTAACCCGACCCACGCTCATAAGGAGTGAGCCCGGGAAGATCGTTTTTTGAATCCAATCAACTCCTTTGGTGAGGCTCTTGTAGCGATTGTCCGGCACGGTGATCATCTGAAGGGCCATGATGCCATCGGGGGCCAGAACCTCGTGGCATTTTGAAAAGAAGGACTTGTGAAACTTGTCTCCGACCGCCTCGATCATCTCGATTGAGACGATCTTGTCAAACTGACCCTCGATGTGGCGGTAGTCCTGAATACGGACTTCGAATTGGTCCTCAACGCCTTCGCGTTTTACCCGTTCACGGGCAAACTTGGCTTGTTCCTCTGAGATCGTGACTCCGGTCACACGACAGCCGTATGTCTTGGCTGCGAAGGTTCCGAAGCCTCCCCAGCCACATCCGATTTCCAGGACGTGATCTGTGGCTTTGAGTTTTAGTTTTTGGCAAAGTGTTTCATACTTTGCATTCTGGGCGTCTTCAAACTCTTGATCGGGTTGTTCGAATTTTGCACAGGAATAGGTCATGGTGGCATCAAGCCAGAGGGCGTAGAATTCGTTGCCGAGATCGTAGTGTTCGGAAATGTTTCGGCGGCTGTTCCCCACGGTATTGGAACGACGGAGGTGGCGAAACCAGTTCACAACCTTGAGTAGTCCCACGCCGGGCAGCTTGTCGGATGAGGTGTCCGCTCCCTGCAAGGCCTGCATATTGGTGATGAACCAGCTGATGACGGCCCGAATGTCCGGAGTATCCCAGAGGCCGTCGGTATAGGCTTCGCCCATGCCAATGTTTCCATAGAAGGCGCACCGCTTGAAGAACTCGCGATCATCGATAATTTTTACCGAAGCGGAGACTTCAAGGTCGGGGTTTCCAAAATGTCGGACCGTGCCATCGGCATAGGTCATTTGAAGGCGGCCCTCGGGCATCTTGTCGAGGAGACCGATAACCATGCGTTCGGGAAATCCGTATTGAATCGGGATGGTGGAATTACTCATCAGTGGAAGTTAGTGAAGGGTGGGGTCGAAGGACGTCGCGCTGTGACTGTCGGTTCTTGTCTTTTGGGAAGAAAGGGACCTTTCGGAGCCATAGTTTAAGGGCCTGCCAATGAATCATGAAAATGACTTTCAGCGAAAGGAAAGGATACTTGAACCCAAACCAGAGGAGCCTTCCTGCGGTCAGGGGCGCCTTACTGCCTGTGATGGATGAGACGAGAGTGATACCCTCCTGATCGAGGTTGTTGATCTGAACGTTCCACTTCTCACCGGGTGGCCCGAGGCGGAAGTCGAAGAAGTCCCGCACATCTGAGAAGGGAGAAACATAGAAATTCTTTGCGAGCTTGCGCTGCCAGAAATCGTCTTTCCAGCCATCGATGAGGTAAAGTTTCATCTCGTGGTAGGTGTTGCAGACCTCGGCGATGGCGAAGAGGGGGCTGCCTTCGCTCGACGAGACGTAGTAGAAGGAGACCGGGTTGAAGGCGTAGCCGAGAACGCGGGGCAGGGTCACGAGGCGGATGCGGGCATCCTCCGGGCACTCGATTTCTTTTTCCTTCATCCATGCCAGAAGATTTCCACGAATGCCGCCGGGTTTTCCGAGATCGATGTGGTCGTGATCGTTTAGAGAAAAAAGACTGAAGCGGTTGAGTCCGAGGAGGCTGACCTTGGGCAAGTCATCCAGATCAACGCTGAGCATGAAGATGCGGTAGTTGAAGCGTTTCTGAACTGGTTTCAGTCTGCGGTGCATAACATCGCACTCGTAGAGGCAGGCGCTCATGACCACGGACTCCTTCCCATGATTGCTTCACAGAGTTGCACCGCTGACAGGAGGCCGTCCTCGTGAAACCCGTAGCGTTGCCAGGCTCCGCAGTAGTAGCGATTCGTCCCAGCGGCATGAAGCTCGGGGATCCTCTTCTGGGCCGCCAGGCTGGCGAGATCGAGAAGAGGATGCTCGTAGTCGAGTTCCTTGATGATGTGTTCCTCCGGGATCGAAGCCGAGGGGTTGATTGATACGAAAAAGTTTTTTGGTGCCTTTGCCCCCTGCAGACTGTTCATCCAGTAAATCGTGGAATGTTGGCCCCGATCGATGCGGTAGTTCCAGGAGGCCCAACAGCGTCTCGACTTGGGCATGAATTGCTCATCGGTATGAAGGACGGCCTTGTTGCGTTGGTAGGGGAAGGCTGTGAGGATCTCGCTCTCCAACGCCGTCGGTTGATCAAGCAACTTTAGGGCTTGGTCGCCGTGAGCGGCACTGATGACACGGTCGAATTTTTCACGCTTTCCCGATGCCAGGGTGACCTCGTTATCCGGGCTGATGGAGACAACCGGATCGCCCTGACGGATACGATCTTGGTAGGGAGCCGTGATCTTTTTGACATACTCCTTTGATCCACCCACGACGGTGCGCCAAGGGTGCTGGGTATCGAGGCCAAGGAAGCCGTGGTTGTGCCAAAAGCGCATCAGCGTGATGGCGGGAAACCGGGCGATTTTCTCGGGCGGGCTGGACCACACGGCCGCAGCCATGGGAGAGAGATACCAGCGCAGGAAGTCTTTTCCGTAGCCGCGGGCATCGACATATTCCTCAAGGGTGAGTTTGGTCTCCTCCGGTTTCTGAAGCTCGGCGATGGTCTCTTTGTTGAAGCGATTGATTTGGAGAAGCATCTTCCAAAACCGGGGCCGAAACAGATTTCTTCGCTGACCAAAGAGGAGGTTGAGGCTTCCTCCGTTAAACTCCAGTTTGTCCTCAACTTGCTGAACGCTAAACGACATGGTGGTCGACTTGGTCTCCACCTCCAGTTCTTTGAAGAGCCGGGTGAGGAGAGGATAGGTGACCTCATTGTATACCATGAAGCCGGTATCGATGGGATCATCTCCGGCCATCACCGTATTGGAGTGGCCTCCGATACGGTGGTCCTTCTCGAACAGGGTAATCTCAAAATGGGAGTGAAGGAAATGAGCGCAAGCCATTCCGGAAATACCCGAACCAATGACCGCAATTCTCTCCCGTCTTCCGTTCATTAGGGATTCTGTCCTTCCTCTTTGATTCGCTGGGGTACGGGCTTGAGATCCCAAATCAGGCCGAACCACGACATGATCTTAAGGCCGTAGTAGGTGATGTCGATTTCCCGCGCGCGAAACCCCTGGCGAACCGAGTGGGGATAGCGATGATGGTTGTTGTGCCAGCCTTCGCCGAGAGTAATGACGGAGAGGAGAAAGGAATTCCGGCTATCGTCCTTCGTTTCGTAGGTTCGTTTTCCCCACACATGAGCGAGAGAGTTGATGAAGAGCGTTCCGTGTAAGAGAACTGTCGTGCTTATGAAGAAAGTCCAAACGAAAAATTGCCACATCGTTACTCCAAGCGAGGGTGCAAAGTGTTCCAGCAATGCCCCAATCCCCAGCATGGTGAAGCCATAGATGAAGGGGACGACTTGATCGTAGCGATTTAGAAAAACAAGTTCCGGATATTTTCTGAGATCAGGGATGCTGTCGTAGTCGGTGGGGAAGTTTTTCATCGAGGTCAGCCATCCGATGTGCGACCACGCGAAGCCATGTTGAACGGGTGAGTGAACATCAGCCTCTTCGTCGGAATGCCGATGATGATGCCGATGGGTGGCGGCCCACCAGAGAGGTCCGCGTTGCATCGAACTATTACCGAGCACGGCGAAAAGAAACTGGCCAAAGCGTGACGTTTTGAAGGTTCGGTGTGAAAAGTAGCGATGGTAAAAGCCCGTGATCGCGAACATTCTGACGAAGTAAAGGAAGGCCGCTGCAATGACGACCGTCCAGTTGATTCCCACCCAGAAAACGGCAAGACAGCCCAATTGGAGGATAAGAAAAGGCATGGTCCGTCCCCAGTTGACCTTATCGGGAAGTTGCTGTGGGTCAGGAATATCTTCCCTTTGGAAGTCGGAATTTAGCCACTGGCGGATCGCTCTGACGGGGGTTGCGATAGGGCCTTTTTTAGGTTGGGTGGTCTCAGACATAGTGTGAAATTATTTCATTCGGCTGCGAATGACTCCGATCAATCCACCAACCACCGGGATTTGGCCATAAATATTTTTTCCGGAGTCCCAAAAATCTTGGTGGAAGGCGACCTTTCCTTCGGGGTTGAAACGAACCTGACTCAGGCCGACAGAGTGAATGGGCTCGCCGCTGCTGAGTTTTGGAGCCGCAAAAATCATTTCCCAACGGATGTAGTGGTCAGATCCCGAGCGGGCCGTATCAAGGATGTTAACCTTGAAGCTGGTCATTGTTTCCGCAGTCTGGATGAAATAGGCTTTAATTTCGTCCGGCCCGTAATGCGTGACGATGGTGTCGTCGAGATAAGCCCCCTCGGCGTAGGCTTTCGAGGTGTTTGCTTCAAGATACTCTTTGCTGCCGACATTTTTGAGAAAGTCGGTAAAACGCTCAATCGCCGCTGTTTCCTCAGTGGTTCCGGCCGCAGGCCCGGCCTCACCGGCCTTGTTCATTGCCGCTTGGTAGTCTTTGACGACTTGGGCCGTTTGATTGGACTCGCTCTTGGAATCCAGGATCAGCCCGACTGCAACCAAGGCGAAGAGGGCTCCCCCTACGAAGGTCGTGGCCGGATGGGTTAAAAATGAGATCATGTCGAAGGCAGTCATAAGTCGGGCGGAAACGTCAGGAAGCAAGTGGAAATGGTTGAGTAATGGCAGCCTGTCGTCTTGCAAAAGGGCTCATTCAGAGGAGTTTTTTGTGGGTGAGTCGGAAAACCAGTGCTCCGCAAACGGCACCCAGGGTGTCGGCGAGCCAGTCTCCGGGGTCATTACCGGTTCGATTTTCAAAGAAAGATTGGTGAAATTCGTCCCAAATCCCGATGAGGGAAAGCGTGATCGTGACAAAAACGATGAGTTTACGCCATCGAGGTTTCGCCGCGAAAAAGAAGGCGGCGGAAAGAAGTCCACTGCCGCCAAAGAAGTATCCAAAGTGGACGATTTTGTCGAAATGCGGGATATCGAAGACAAAATTTCCCGGAGGGTGGAACTTGTCGCCATGGGAAAGGAGATTCAGCAGGATAAACCAGAGAACGAAGCAAATGCTCCAGAATCGTGAACTTTGGCGAATGGGTTTGGCAGACATCTCAATGCTTCAGCACGAGTTGATCAATTCGGTGACCGGGACGATGACTCTAGGAGTCCTGATCTCCGCTCCGGCGCATTTCTTCTTCCATTCGCTCGGCGAGCCATTGCTTCATCATCGATTGGTAGTTCAGGAATCTGGAGCGCGCGATCCGCTTGATGCGGGAGAGCATACGAGGATCGAAGCGCAGGGTGATGGTGGTGGATTCCTTGGAATCGGGTGCATGGACCGAGGCGTTGATAAGACGGGGGTTGAGCGAGTGGATGCTCCAGAATGCGTGTTCTGCTTCGTCGGTATCGAAATCAGGAACTTCGTTCCAGTTTGAGATAATTTTCATGTGGTCCAGGGAGGGTTACTTCAATTCCGCAAACTTGCGCTCGTAATAGGTTTCTTCATCAGGAGCCAAATCCCGGGCTGATACGACTCTGGCCTTTTTTCCGTTGGACCAAAAAGCGAGGAAAAGTCCCCGGCTTCCGATCGTTTTACCAACCAGATAAAACCGCGCCTCTCCATCGGCCCGATCGTTGTCCGGAAGGAGGCGGATTGAAAAGGGGTCTTCGAAGACCTCTTCGATCTCGTGGGGCTTGATGGCCTTGGTATCGAAAGGGGTGTCGGTGAAATCGAGTTCCATGAGTGCGTGATTAAGAGAAACACAGGGCTGCCAATGAGGGAAGCCGCATTTGTTAGATCGTGATTTGTCCGTCGAAGACGAAATCCGCCGGGCCGCTGAGAGTGACCTTTGAAAAAGTCTGGTCCGGTCCGGGCTCGAAGCCGATCGAAAGGCTTTCTCCGCCCTGAACATCGATCTTGATGGGGGAGGATGCTCCGGTGAGCAGGTTGTGAACAAGAGCGCAGGCGGTGATGCCCGTCCCGCAGGCCAGAGTCTCGCCCTCGACGCCGCGTTCGTAGGTTCTGACGGCGAGATGATCGGGTGCGAGGATGCCAACGAAGTTCGCATTTGTTCCGCTGGGTCGGTAATGCTCGTGGTAACGAATGGCGGCGCCATTCTTCACGATGTCGCAGTTTTGGAGATCTTCGACAAAGACGACTGCGTGGGGAACCCCGGTATTGAGATTGTGGACCGCGCCGACTGATTCCACGGGCGAATTCATCTCAAGCCCGATCGGGTCGGACATATCGATGCGAACCTCGTGGCCGATCAATTCCGCCCTTAGAGTTCCGGCAATCGTCTCAAAAGTGATGTCGGTCCGGTCTCCTCCGATGAGACGGGCCGTGTAGCGGCCAAAGCAGCGGGCTCCGTTTCCGCACATTTCCGCTTCCCCTCCGTCGGCATTGTAATAGCGGAACTTTACGTCTGCGCCATTCTCAGCCGGCTCCACCGCCAAAAGGCCGTCAGCCCCGACGCCCCGATGCCGGTCGCAAAGGTGCGCGATTTGCGCCTTTGAGAGATTCTGGTCGAGAGCACGATTGTCGATCACGACGAAATCGTTACCGGCTCCGTTCATTTTGGTGAAATTCAGGGTCATGGATCTTAAACTGAGTGAGTGGCTTCGATCAGGGGTGTCACGAAGTCCTTGAGCTTTTGCGCGACATTTGGATCGCCCGCATTGTCTTGCACGGTGCGAACAATCGCTGATCCTACGATAACGCCATCGGCATGTTCTGCAACCTCGGCAGCTTGTTCCGGAGTGGTGATGCCAAACCCTACGCAAATCGGGGTTTCGGTGAGTTTGCGAATTTCCGCGACTTGAGCTCCAATCGTTTCCGAGGGAGCGGAATGCCCACCTGTGACGCCGGTGCGGGAGAGGGCGTAAATGAACCCCTGCGATGACTCGGCGAGAGATTTTCGGCGGTCAGGTGGAGTCGTCGGAGCAATCAGATGAATATGATGGAGGGCCTCGCCGTGGGCGAAGTCGGGACTCAGGGCTGCTTCCGAAGGTGGGAGGTCGAGGAGCAGGATGCCATCGGCTCCGGCAGCGGCAGCGTCGTTGTGGAAGGCCTCGAATCCATACGCGTAGACTGGATTCAGGTAGGTGAAGAGAACGATTGGGGTCTCATGGCTTTCGCGGAAGGCCTTGATCAGGTCAATGATGCGGTGGGCATTCATGCCTGATTTGAGGGCACGATCAGCGGCGAGTTGGTTTACGATCCCATCGGCCATGGGGTCGGAGAAGGGAACTCCCACCTCAATAATATCGGCACCGGCATCGGCAAGGGCATGGAGAATCTCCAGCGAGCGGTCGAAGTCGGGATCTCCTCCGGCGACGTAGGCGACGAAGGCTTTGCGGTTTTGCTCGCGTAGGCGGGCAAAAGTGGTGTCGATGCGATTGGCCATGAACTGCGCGTAACTTGACGATGGACGGCGGGTGAGACAAGCCTATCCTCACTCGCAAGACCGATCCCATGCGTGCCCGAATTATCAAGGACTTCCGTTTCGAAGCGGCCCACACTCTGCCCAGCTTACCTGAGGAGCATAAATGCCGTCAAATGCACGGCCACAGCTTCAAGATTGAGATCCACGTCGAAGGCGAGGTGAATCCGGAAATTGGTTGGGTTTACGACCACAAATGCATTTCGGAGGCCATGAAGCCTCTCCTCGAAATGATGGACCATAGCTACTTGAATGATATCGAGGGCCTAGAAAGCCCAACCATCGAGATCATGGCCGCGTGGTTTTGGCGGAAGCTTGAAAGTGACCTTCCGGGGCTTTGCGAAATCGTGATTTACGAGACTCCGACCGCCAGATGCTCTTTTCGTGGTGAGTTTTAGAATTCCCACTTATTGATACGAAGGGCGGAAAATGAGGGGGTGATCGCCAAAGGGGATGAAATCCCTCAGAATCTCTCTATGGAGAACGATTCACTCCGGGATTATCTCTACGATCACATCCCACTCACCCGCGCGATGAAGATCGAGATCGGAGACGTTTCTCTTTCGTCTTTGTCCCTATACGCGCCCATCGCACCCAACATCAATCACCGTGAGACGGTCTTTGGTGGGAGCGCTTCCGCTCTTTGTATTCTCTCGGCGTGGTCGTTTATCCACTGTCGATTGAAGCAACATCCGGAAATCGTTCCGCAAATTGTCATTCAGCGGAATTCAATGGAGTATCTCAAGCCTGTCTTGGGAGAGTTCAAAGCCACTTGCAGCCCCGCTTCAGAAAAGGACTGGGCCTTCCTCCTCAAATCCCTTGCCCGAAAAAAGATCGGCCGTATTCGCCTGTCCAGTCAGCTCACTTTCGAAGGAGAGCTCGCAGGGACATTCGAAGGGACCTTCGTCGTCTCGGATATGAGCGCAGAGTGATCGTGGCCCTACTCGATCGTGACCCGGGCTCCTTTTTTTGGGGCAATGAGGTAGCCGAGGAATTCACCTTCTTTGGTCTGCACGACCAAAGTGTGGCCGACCTTGGTCTGAATGAGGCGGTTGGAGGCTTTGGCAATTTTACCAAAGGGTTTCCGATTTCCCTGCGGGTCGATCCAATAAATGCTGAGGTGGTTATCGGAGGAGTTCTTGATCTGGAGTGAAACGCGGCCGGTGCCAGGTTTTGAAGGTGGAGGGGTTCCCTGGGTGATCAGTTGAATCAGCGGAGCGTTTTTGAGAGCTGCAGATGATACCGTTTTCTTTTTGGGAACACCATTTTGCGGGGCTTTTTTTCGGAAGGATGCGAGTGTTGAAGCGTGGGCTGGATCTTGGGCGAGGTTGGTATGCTCGTATGGATCGATGGAGATGTCGTAGAGTTCCTCATCGCCATTGGTATAGTGGATGTAGCGGAATCTCTTGCCGGAAAGGGCGTAGCTTTTGGGACCGCGAAGCTGCGTGAGAGCGAGGTGGGGCCAGGGCGCGTCGGTCTTTTTTAGAAGTGGCGTGAGGTCATGGCCCCCTACGTTTTCCCGCTCCGGAATTCCCGTGAGTGAGAGGAGAGTGCGGAAGATGTCGATGGTGGAAACGGGTTGATCACAAGTCCCCGGCGTGATTTCAGGTCCTCGAATCATGAAGGGAACCCGAGTACAGGCACGCCAACCGGTGAATTTCTGCCAGTGTTCTTTTTCGCCAAGATGCCAGCCGTGGTCTGTCTCTTATACACATCTCCGAGCCCACGAGACCGAGGCTGATCTCG
>CAJXVQ010000208.1 GCA_913060685.1 uncultured Verrucomicrobiales bacterium | reverse complement strand
TCTACACAGAGTAGATCGTCGGCAGCGTCAGATGTGTATAAGAGACAGCCTTTGTTTCGTCCCCGGGAGCAGCAGCATCGTCTACGAGTTTTGCGGTCCGATTGTTGGCTTTGTCATACTCATAGGAGGTGTCCTTGACGACGCCTCCCCGGGTGTCCTGCTCGAGCGAGAGGCGGTTCGTCGCATCGTAGTCATTCCGGATGATACGGGAGGAAAGATCAGAGTAAGTTTCCCTGACATAGCGAAGATTTCCGGCAGCATCATAGCCGGAGGCATCTCCGGAACCGGGCACGGGCTGACTATAGTCCAATCCTGCGGCCAACTCCCAACTCGATGAGTAGGAGTAGGAATTCTTCGTCCGGCCCAATCCATCGTATTGTTTATAGACATAGAGTGCCGGGAGTTCCTTCCGAACGACGGCCCCTGATGCGTTGTAGTAATATCGGGTCGAACGCGAGCCTGTGTATCCGAGATCTTCGAGAGGGTCGGAGACAGGCTGATCGGTTTCCACACAACTCGAGAGACGATTATGAGAATCGTAGAATGAGAGAAGTTTGCGATCGCTGGCATCGCAAGAGGTCATCCTCCGGTTGCCATTGCGATCGTAGACATGGCCATGAGTAACCCCGGCCGAGGTCTCCGAAGTCTGACGACCCAGAAAGTCCAGAGTATAGGAAACATTCGCACGAGTCCTTCCTCCAAGCTGAGAGGGGCTTGCCCCCGGATAGGTGACGGCAATGAGCGGTCCGGGACCGCTGACAGTGCTGCCACCAGCGTTTTGATAGGAATACTCCAGATTCTCGAGCAGAGCAGTCGCAGATTTTCCGTCCGAGGGATCATTCTCAGGGTGGTTCACCTGCGTCATACGGAGAAGAGCATCGTAGACAAATTCCTTTCGCTGGCCCTTGGGATCAATGGTATGAGTAGCGAGGAGGGCATCGTAGAAGGATTCCTCGACCTTCTCAGCGGGAGTGCCAATGTCCCAAGTCAGGGAGGTTTGGCGGCCGAAGCCATCGAAAGTGAAACCGGTGACATGGGCACCGCTCCAGTCATCTCCAGTCCAAGTCTTGGTCGCCATGCCATCGGCAACTCGGACAAGATTACCCGAGGCATCATACTGGTTGCCAACTACGATGTCACCGGACTCCAGAGAAGCGAGATTGCGGGAAGGATTGCCAGTCTTTGGATTTACGGCAGTGGCAATCAGGCGATTCAGAGAATCGTAGTGATTGACAGTGATATGGCCATTGGGGTCGGTGACGGCAGTGGCGTTGCCGTTGAAATCGTATTCAGTGGAGGTTTCGATTTGCTCGGCGAGACCGAATGCAGAAACAGTGTGATAGGGACGATTGGCCCGGTCATAGTCGATAATTGAGATGATTCCCCTTGGATCGATAGTTGAGATCACATTGCCGACAGGATCATAGATTGAGGTGACGGTGGGACGCCGGTTCATTCCGCCTTCGTCGTCATAGACGGTCGGGTTCTCGACCTTCCACTGGCGATTTCTGGCGTCGTATTGAAAATCGGAGCGATTCTTGAGGGCATCAATGGTAGCGGTGATATTACCATTATCATCATAGACGGTGGTGACACAGGGGGAACCCTCCAGCGGGCTCCCGTTGACGGCCTTATTAATCTCTCCAGTTAATGGATCTGGGGACCAGACCTTGACCGGGCGACCGGCATCGTCGAATTCGGTCTCGGTACAGCGCTCAAGGCCCTCAAGGCCATCGAATGCAACGACTTTCCAAGGTAATCCGTTGAAGCTGTATTTGGTTCGGGTTTTACTCTCGAGGTCGGTGCCGGGTGCTACGGTCACGAGGGTCGGGCGATTGAGAAGGTCAAACTTGGTGTCGGTCACAAGAGAACCTCCTGTGGGCGAACGATAGATGGTCGCCTTGGTGGAATTCCCATTCTCGTCGTATTCGGTCTCGGAAAAAGCATGAAGTTCCAGCGGTCGATCCTCCCAAGCCTCCGCCTCTGTTGAATCGCGATCGTCTGGCTTTTGGTATTCCTTTCTGGATTCGGTCACACGGTAGAGCGAGTCCAGAGCGACTTCTGAAATGAACCCACGGGGGTCCAAGCTACGCGAAGGAGTATATCCCGAGCCGTCCAGAAGCCCCGAGCCCGGGATGGATCCAAATGCCTCATCGTAGAATAGCTTCGCCTGATGATCGAGAGCATTGGTGGTGCTAACGAGACGATGGAGTCGATCGTATTCATTGGAGGTCCGATTGCCATTTGGGTCGGTCACTGCGACGACCCGGTTTACGTTGTTAAAGATTTTACGCGTGATGATATCGCCATTATCAAGCTGACGGTTACCATTGAGGTCCAGGCCAGTGGTGACACGGCGGCCCCGGTGATCATACTCATAGAGGGTATCGACGCCGTTTTCATCGCGACTGCGGATGATACGGCTGGCCTTGTTGTAGAAGATCTCCTTGGTGGCGTTCTCCGGGCCGGGGAAACGGGTGGTGACGAGACGACCGACACTGTCGTAGGTGAAAGTGGTGGTGTTTCCGCGAGCATCCGTGCTCGAACTCTTATTCCCGACTTCATCGTAATCACTATGGGTTTCAATTTGCAGCCCACCTGGATTGAGAATGGTGCTTTCAACCCACCCCATGGGATGGGGCTCGAATTCGGTGACCAGATCCTGTTTGCGGAGCTCGGGAAGAGGGTCTGATACGACAATACTCCGGGTCAGGAAACCGGGAAACTGGCTACCGTATTCAAAGTCGGTTTGTTTCAGGAGGACTTTGCCGTCCGAATCAGGAGAATAGGCTACTTCACGGGAACGATTGCCGTTTTCCGCAACTGTCCAGACCGTCTCGGCACCACGGAAGTCAGTGGCTTTCTCCATGATCCGATAGTGATCTGAGTAGGCGTAGGTTCTCGAGCGAGTCTCTTCATCCAAATTTTGATTGCTGCGATAGATCTCTCTGGTGGGATCAGAGTATCTGACTCCTGCCTCGCGGCTTTCGTCGAGGGGCTGGTCGATAAAATTCAGATGGTCCGAGATGAAGTGATAGGCGGCCTTACTCACACCCGGGCCGCCATCGATTGTATCCCCATATTCATACTCGACCCTGTGACCATTCACATCGGTGGAAGACTTGAGGGCAAATCCGGCGAGAGGATCGAGCTGGTAACGCACGGTCTGCTTTCGAGCGGGTTCCTCGGATTTGTCAGAGAGAACACTTGTGATTGCGATCGTGGTATAGGCCAAGGCAGAAGCGGCGAGAACCTTGGTATCGGGTTGAGAGGACACACCGCCAAAGTCACGAGCGAGATCAGATGAGGCCGCGCCGTAAATGACTCCTTCGAAGCGGTATTCGGTCTCCGAGCCTGCGGCATCAGTGACCCTGACATGATAGCCTGCGGGCAATTCCCTGGAACGATCGGAAATCCAGCGAATGGGGAAGTTGGTCACCTCATCCAGGTTGGAGGGAGGTCCCTCACCTTCCCCGGCTGGAGCGAGGCGCGGGCGCCATTGGTCAAGGGCCACCACGGCTTGCCCGGCATCAGAGAGAGATGGATCCGGAGGGAGAATAACCCGCTTGATGCGGTCCGGTCCCCCTACATTTGGAACTCCGAAGATCATCTTGGTGCCCTCGTCTCCCTCGGTTTTGGAGAGAAGCACGCCACCTCCCCGGGTCAGGCGTTCTTCGTAGGACTCGCTGATGGATTCATCAATGCCTTCCTTAAGAATAGCCAAAACGTCTTTGACCACCTTCTTGTTGGCGATGGGATGATTTTTAAGAGCCGGAATGACCCGAGCTAAAGCCGAATACTCGGCAACGACACTATCGTAGCGGCCATCGTCCTCATATTCGAAGGTGTAAGTTTCCCCAACGGCATTCGTGATTGATTTGAGATTGAGGTGGCACTTGGCTTCGAGAATTTCCTGATCGCTGAATTCGAGTTCGATCATTTCACCACCTTGGCTGCTGGCTCCGACGTATTGGAGATCATCGAAACTCTCGAAAATCGTTCCTTCGAGAAGGAGATCCACCTTCTGATCAGGAACGATGGGTGAGGCAATTCTGGCAGGGTAGTATTCGAAAACAGATTCGCCGCCATCGCTCTTGCGAACGGTGTGGAGGACGGGAATTTGCGCACCGCCAATATTTGACCACTTATAGGAAAAAGTCGTGTTACTACCGCGAGGATCGGTGATCCCACGGATCAGTGGGAAAGCATAGCGCCCGGGCGAACTGGCAAGAGCCTCGGTAACAATGTTGATTCCAAGAGCCTCTCGCCCCTCCGCATAGATACGAGTGGGAATAAATGCCGGACCTGATGCACCCGCTTGGTTCTGAGTGTTCGGAGGATATTCGTAAATGAGTGCCGAAGGGGCTTTGCCGGGAGCATCCGAATCGAAGCGATCACTGACCCGTGTCAATCGGGCTTGGTAAACCGGGGGTAAAGAGGCGAAGCCGCCACTATCCGACACTTCGAACTGAATGGCAGGCACCTCGCCAACCCAATCGAAACGGAGAGTCGTGCCATATTTTTTCTCCAGCAGGAGATAGGAATCTTCGGGATCCGTTTGATTAGGCAGCACTCGTTTCAGGCTCATGGCATACGCCTTGGCATCGACAAAGCGGGAACCCTTCACATAGAAAGTGCTCAGATCGTCGCCATCAGACTGGAACTCGTGGGTCCGGCCGGCTTCATCGGTGAGGGTAACCGAGTAGTGGGAAAATTCCTGCGGCCTGCCTGGAGCGGTTTTTTTGAGAACAGGAGTCAGCTTCACCGAGGCCGAGAGATTGGAAGACCAATTGACCCCAAATGGACCGACTGATCTTGCCATCTGGGCCTCGCGGCGACGGGAGCGTTCCTCAAAGTCGATACTCCCATCGGATAGCAAAAAATCAGCCTTATCGCGATCCGACCATGGAGGAATTGAAATCGGAGAAGGACTGTATACCTGGGTGACTTGAAGAGCGAGATCGCTCGCGGGCACTTGAAGATAGGCGTGCGAAGTATCGTACTTGAGCTGACGGGTGTGAACATCGATGTTCCCCCGTTCGGCAGGGAGATCTTCCTCAGCTTCACCCTGCGGTGCCCCTTCGTGTTTCGGACGACCATCCAGTGAAATTGAACGGTAGCGATCAGGGACAACGAGTTCGGGAGTGCTGATGGCTTCCGAGGAGTCCTCGGAAGCAGTCTCGATAGGGGTTAGGATTGCAAGCGTGTGGTAGGTCCTATTCCCCTCGACTACCGCAACCTTGGCTAGAATGAGACCATTCCGTTCCAGCTCGTAGACTTCTTCGACAGAATATTCCTTTGTGACATTTCCAGCAGAGTCTTCTTCGTCTCTGACAAAGCTCTGGAGAGGTCGCCAAGGAGAACCGTCCGGACTTGCATAGAGGATCTGGGGACTACCGGAAAGCCCTCCGGTGGTAGCAATCCATCCTTGTGTCGAGATCCCACGAACAAAACCAACATTGGCAAAACTCAACTCTGTCTCACGGAATGATCCCGCTCCCTTTTTGGTATAGAGCTTTGATCCGGCTGCCCACAATGAGCGGTCCACATTTGAGCCGGTTTTCCCAACAACCCGGCAAACTCCCACATGATTCGAGTGGCCACCGTCTAAGGGGGCAAATTCAGGCACCAGATCCTTGATTCGATAAACGCCTTCAGAGTGAGTAGCACTGCCAACTTCATAGACCGCGTGCACCATCTGCAACGGTTCAGGCACCCCCGAAACAAGGTAGGTAGCAGCAAGCAATTGAGGTAATCCCAATGAGCCACTGGAATTAATTGGAGAACCGACAGCAGGGAAACTTTTTGCCCAAATAGAATAATCATCACCAACTTCGTCCGTAATCCCCAATCGGGCACGACTGGGCTTTGGTAGGACACTCCAATTTACTCCGTCTTCCGAAACAATAGCCCTACCTCGATCACTCAATTGTTCATCGGGATCTCTATCCACAACCGTCTCCAAACCTGACATGAGATTCTCATGATCTCCGCCTGAGATACCAACTTGAATCGCGATCCAGTCGAATCCTGGAGGCGAACCATCATCCTGTTGAAAACCTTCTCCTCCTCTTACAGTTAATATTGAGCCAGTCAGATGTGATTGTAATCCTGGTTCACGAAAGTCGCTATTCGGAGGTCTTGTATGGAATGCCGTTATAGATTCGCCCGGGTATCCGACATCCAGCGGGGCATTTTCAGCATAGAGAACCTGTTGGCTCGTCCCTCCAGATTTCCTCCACAAGGAAGGGAATCGGAAATAGCCTGCATAGCCATTTACAAAATTCAAACCGAAGGCATCTTCCCAGGTATTTAAAATGGAATCGTCAAGGATTTCCCCATCATTTGAATAGACTTGTGAATCTCCTCCAGGGAAAAACACCTTGGTCTCCCCCCCATCGTCCTTTACAAGAACTACCCCCGACGAAGAAAAATCAACCGTTGAATTTTCACCAAGCGGGAAGGAATTTTCAGAACCCTCGACCTCAACCACTGCAAAGCTTGGCCTCTTTCCCTTTTCCCAATCAATACGGCGATCATCGGGATGGGCATCAAGATGATCTTCAATCCCATCACCATCCCGGTCAGAATCCTTGGAACCTCCCACCTCCGACCTGGCAGCCTGCTGACTGGTTTTACTTGAAATGAGATTCAAAAATGCCTGGTCATCGCGACTACCTCCGGTGTTGGCAGCAAGATAGGCCGCACCAAGTTCATCACGGAACCGCTCAAGATCATCATCCTCTCCGTTGCCATCGAAATCGTTGGCTTCTGAGAGAATCCAAAATAAAGGCTCCTCTTCAAAACGAGCCAGACCACTGACCTGTCCTTCCCTGTTGAGAAATTTTGCACCCAGGGGACCATTCGAGATGAGTTCGCCAACACGGGGTAAATTATGGACTTCAACTCCGGGACCATTCGAAGCGCCAACCCTCAATCTATCGATCTTAAGACAGTGAGACGGGCTGGAAAGATAGTGGCGACCTCCTGACTCAATCAATGCTTGCGCTGAAGTGTTTGCGTCTCTTACCTGCGGATAATTATCGCCTCTCGTTTTAAACACTTTCGCCTCCTTCCCGTCATAATCGCTGGAAATTAGCTTGTGGTAGTAACGTCCGGACTCTGCAGACCAACCGTCCCACGTATAAGTGAAATGCTCCCCGGGATCGCTTGGACGACCAATGTAGCCCCAACCCTCAATCTCTGACGAATCCTCGGTATCGATCGCTAAGAGAGTTTCGAGGTCAACAAGATCGTCGAATCCGTTCTGATCTTTTTCCACCCCAATGATCCGCTCTTCGTGGAGGCCATCTGGATCAACAAACGACAAAACTCCAATCACATGTGTTGGCCCGTCACAAATCGAGGGATCAAAGTAGGGGGACAAACCGTCAACGCTTGGCGATTGTCCGGCCGCAGGAAATGAGACAGACAGTTCGACGTTCACAGATGCCAATGTTGACGAGAGATCGACAGAAAGAACGTCGGTCGAATAGTCTTCTTCAGGAGTCCTTCGGCGCACTAAAACACTTCTTTCATCTTGAGAAATATCTATTGGAAAAATGTATGGGCTTGTCGAAGAAGTCGGGATATCAACGACCTTTAAAACCGATTCGCCTCTTAGGAAAACGACGAACCTGGGTCGATTATTCCCATCATAGGCATAGCCGTAAAGGGCTCCGGAGTTGCCAATCTCTTTGATATAAACCGCTTTTCCCGGAGCAAGCGGAGGGATCTCCTCAAACACGCCACCATCATCAACAATGTATGTTCCAACAACTCCACTCACCTTCCCGCGAACGACTGTAAACGGAGATCCGGAAGAGGAGCCGCGCGCTTGAAGAGAGGGAGAATAGCCGGGGTCCAATTCCGGGACGTTTGAAGTCTCAAGGCGATAAATTCCAGTGGGAGATGTTTTCAGGGCATGTTCAAAGCGATTTTGAACCTTGTCCCGATCGGGATCTGCATACGCGTCCGAGGCAACAAGTGGATCAAATCCCCACTCTACCTCCCATCCGTCCTTCATCGTATCTTGATCGGAATCGGCAACACGCGGGTCCGTTCGATTTCGAAACTCGTCCGAGTTTACGAGTCCATCTCCATCCGGGTCAAAAGCCCCATCAGCAGGATCAAAGGGGTCGAGAGCGTGAGCGATCTCCCACTGATCCGTCGCTCCATCGCCGTCGGTATCTGAAACAGGAACCAAGACGCAGTGGCGGGATTGATGATCATCGTAAATCCTACCGAGGATCGACCCCGTCGCCCCAACCTCATCAACGCTCGACAGTTCAAAATCTCCCGAGCCTGCGACAAGTTCGAGAAGGTCAAACTTCGTCTCTGTTCCCCTCCAAAATGCATACTGATACCGACTATTATTGTAGGTTCGCCCAACAAGCTCGGACTCCCCATTTGCCTGAACTCCGCTAAATGATTGCCCCGATTCAGTTTCGAAAAATTTGAAGACCCATTGATCCTCGGCCCCTTTTCTCAGAGAAAACGGTTTGATTTTGACGGAATCTTCAATCCTCACGGATGCCACGCCTAGGATCAGTCCCTCATCCGAAACGCTCTTGAGATCATATTTCATCACACCGGGTTCGCTGACAGAGATGACAACCCCATCCTCCAGGATCGATACTGCGGACTGATTGGAGATTGCGGTTGGCCAAGCAAAAACGGGCGAGCCTGAAAGGTTTGCGACAGGGTTTGGCGAATATCGCCCGGTATCAAAGACCGTCACTTGTGGGGATTGAAGCGCATCCCAGTGGATCACCTTCTGTTTGTATCCCGGGAATCGAGCATAAGCGGCTCCACTTCCGCTCCCATGAAGCACAATCGAACTCTCGACGATAGAGGTTGCATCAACCCCTCCTGTATCCTGGATCGTCAAAATCGTTTGAATCTGCTGTCCGATCAAAAGGGCTAACTCCGTTTTGAATGGCGACTCTTCGCGAGTAAAAGAAACGACTCCACTCGCTCCATTTGAAGCGAGTTTGACTACTTTGGAGTCTTTGAATTGAACGCCTGAAAAATTAACGACAGGTTCAGAACTTCCGCTACTACGACTCCAAAGGGCGCCTATTTTTTTCGAAGAGCCAGCTGCCGTTTCATATCCTCCGGCAAACTCCGAATTGGCTGCCAGGATCTGACTGCTACCGCCTGAATCAGCCGGGTGATACCATTGCGAACTCCCATCAGTCTCCCACTCGATGCCCATCCATCTATTTTCGTTGGAAATTCCGCGCCCAAGAATCGCGCCTTCAGGCCCAAAGAACAAATTCGCCAGAGAGTCCCCACTGTCCGACTCAACGACCATTGGCTCAAAAATGGGTGCACCAACAGGCGTCGTGCCAAGGAGGAACTCCTCGAGATTACTGTAGCCATCGCGATCAAGATCCAAGAGAGCATCCGAAGGATCTTCCCAATTTAGCCCGTATAGAATTTCCCATACGTTGGGCATGCCATCACCATCGGTATCAATGCCAGGTCGAAGATCTGGAAGATTACCGGTATCAAGAGAAGGCACCTCGGCAACATTGGGATTTCGGTTAAGTTTAAACTCCGCCAGATTGGTATAGCCGTCACCATCCCCGTCCTCGCTCGCATCTGACGGTGAATTGGGGTCAAATCCATAGAATGCCTCCCAGTCATCCGAAAGGCCATCTTCGTCGGCGTCCTGATCTCGTTGTAGAATGAATGGTTCGTGTTGGTAGGCCGAACCGACCCGTCGATAGCCGACCATTGCGCCATCATCGTTGAGCAGGGAGTAGATTGGCGAAACCTGATTGGATGTTTCTTCGTGGGCTTTTGATAAGGCGACAGATTGGTCTCCGCTGAACAAGCGATACTCGGTGTCATATGAGCTCGGACTCCCATTAGGAATCCTCGCGGAAAAAAGGATCTGCGGTTGATTGTTTAGCGCAATGAGTTGGACATCCAGATCGTTTGCTCCCTTGAAAGTTCGATATTCACCATCGAAAAAATAAAATTCAATGTTTGCAAGGGAATTCAAACCACCAACCTCGAAATTAAAAGCAAACTCCCCGTAGTCATTCATGTCGGCTGAAAAGAGATCAGCGGTCGTCCCATCTTCGAACAAATTTGGGTAGGAAGCAGCAAGCGAAGTATCAAAGTCAGCGAGACCCGGCAAACGAAGAAAGGCCTTTGGCTGCCCATCAAAAGGACTACGATACACTCCCAAAATCTCTCCGAAATCATTTATGCTTACGAGCCTGGGATCAAGTATATCGCTAGCGAGTTCGGAAATCATTTCTCCCAAGGGTCCCATGACAGCTGATACGATCGGAGCGTTTGGAGGGGCTTGTAATAGGATTTGTCCCCATTCGTTAATCCGGTGAGCAAAGACAACACCAGTCATTGAGGAGGGTGGTGTAAGTTCACGAAACCTCTCCTCCTGAGACCATATGAAAGGACTCAGGTCTCCTTCACCTGAAGGAATAAAACCTCCAACAACTTCCCCGCTATTATTAACATCCCAGGCCCCTGTCTCTTATACACATCTGACGCTGCCGACGAT